>NZ_JBKQOT010000572.1:0-3508 GCF_052145395.1 Roseiarcus sp. | reverse complement strand
AGGCGATGAACCTGCACCTAAAAGAGATATCCAAACAGGTCGCCGCGGGCGCTCACGCCGTCCTCGTGCTGGATGGCGCCGGTTACCATCAAGAAGCGGCCCTCGAGCTCCCGCAAAACATCACCCTATTGCCCCTGCCACCCTACTCGCCCGAGCTCAATCCAGTCGAAAACATCTGGGCCTATCTGCGCGGCAACAAGCTCGCCAACACCGTCTACGAAACCTACGACGAAATCGTCGACAAAGCCTGCGAGGCCTGGATGTTCTTCGCAAACGACAAACCACGAGTCGCCTCAATCGCCACCCGCGAATGGGCAACGGTCAATGCTTAGGGCCGCTGGTATTACAACGACACTTTACTCGATCCCCTCTCTCCCGGCTTCGGCCCGCGCTTCTTTGGGCGCGGATCGCGGCCGGTGAGGGCGGCCAGGCCATTGAGGAAGCCCGGAGAGCGGGCGTCTGCCCCGAACCGCTTTACCGTCCTGCCCCACATGTCGGCTTCAAGAGGCCCCGGACGAATAGGCTGGCACGGATCAAGCCGCATCAGTTGGGTCGCCAAGCTCTTGCTTGTTGCGCCTTGACAGGAGCAACCGCTCGATTTCGCGCAGTGGCAGCGGCCGGCTGAACAGAAAACCCTGCATCTCGGTGCAACCTTCGGAAGCGACGCTTGCGAGTTGCTCTTCGGTTTCCACGCCCTCCGCCGTGGTCTTCAGCCCCATCCCTTTTGCGAGCGCGGCCAGCGCGTGCACGATGTTGCGCGAGCCCGCGTTTTCCGTGATATCCCGCACGAACGATCGATCAATCTTGATCTTGTCGAAAGGAAAACACTGCAGGCTGCTTAGCGAGGAATATCCCGTGCCGAAATCATCCAAGGCGATCCGTACGCCAAGCGCCCGCAACCGGTGAAGAATAGTGCGAGTCGCGTCTTTGTCATGTAGCAGGGCGGTCTCGGTAATTTCGATCTCGAGGCGGGATGGATGCAATCCTGACGCTGCGAGCGCACCAGCGATGACTTGCTTCAGTCCGCTGTTGCGGAATTGAATCGGCGAAACATTGACGGCGACCGAGATACCGTCAGGCCAATGAGCGGCGGCCGAGCATGCCTGCTTGATGACCCATTCGCCAATCGGAGCAATCAGACCAATCTCCTCCGCCATCGGAATGAACGCGTTGGGGGCGACTATTCCCCGTTCAGGATGATTCCAGCGGATCAGGGCTTCGAATCCGCTGATCTTGTTGCTCGCCAAGTTTACCTCAGGCTGATAGTAGAGTTCAAATTCATTAGCGGCCAGCGCCTTGCGCAGATCGTGCTCCATAGTGCGACGGATCCGCACTTGCAGGTCCATCTCGCGCTCGAAAATGCGAAATGTCCCGCGTCCATCTTCTTTCGCCCGGTACAGCGCGAGATCGGCATGTTCTAGAAGCCCATCCGCGCTCCAACAGTCGGGCGGCGCTACGGCGATGCCAATGCTTCCCCCGATGTAGGCCTGATTGCCCGAGAGCTCGAAGGGCTCGGCGAGTTTCTTGATCAACCGCTCCGCGAGTTGCGCGGCCGCCTCGGGTTGCAAACCACCGACCTGCAGCAACAGGAACTCGTCTCCGCCCACTCGCGCGAGGCTGTCACAGTCCCGAATCGAGTCGCACATCCGAACGGTCGCCTGCTTGAGCAGCCGGTCCCCTGCCTCGTGACCGAAAGTGTCGTTGACGCCCTTGAATCGATCGAAGTCGATGCAGAAGACCGCGATTGCGAAGCCGTCACGCTGCGCCAGTGCAAGCTGCCGCGTCATGATCTCGCGGAATAGGCCGCGGTTGGCCAGGCCCGTAAGCACGTCGTGGTTCGCAAGCTTGTGGAGATCTGCGTTGAGCTGTTCCATCTCCTGACACATGACCCTGGCGGCATGGTCGGTTCGCCGCCGCTCGAGGTCGGCCTCGTCATAAGCTTGGCTGACCATGCCGAGAAGAGCGGAGACATCGATCTCTCCATTCTTGCCGGTGACTCTTGCGAGTTGATGCGCGAGCAGCCGATGCATCGGGGTCAGCCTTCGACCTCGGAGAGCGCTACAATCGTCATGGTCTGGTTGTGGAGCTCGCAGACCGTTGGCCTCTCGGCAGGCGCAATCTCGCCGTACGAGTAGAACCCCAGGCAGCTGATGCTCGCGCCCAGTTCATCTCGCGCGAAGGCGACTTCGTCAATCACCCGTTGACCCATCTGCAGTAACCGCCCGGTGCATGTGACAATCAGAGCGAGTTGGTCGCCCACTGTGGTCTTCGGCAGAGCGTCAGAGACTTGGCGTGCGGCGTCCGCAGCCCCCAATACCAATCGATCGAGGTTGCCGCGCATCAGGCGGGCCATCCACCCCTCAGGCATATCTCCGGCGAAGGTCATTGCCCCGTTGGACCGATCCATACCGAGGATCGCGCGCACCACCGCCCGCTCCGGCCGGTCCGACGGCGAAATCACCAGCGGATAGATGACGCCGGAGCCGGTCCCGCCTTCGGCATCCTCCCCGATGTAGCGCTCGTACAACTCTAGGGCTGGCTTTTCATCCAGCTCGAACAGCACGTTGCCCGACGCACGAGTGATGCGTCGGCGCGGGCCAAAGGCGTCCCAACCACAGCCCCGCCCGGAAGTGAGTCGGATGTTGGGGCCGTAGAAGCCGACGGCCGCAACGACGCCGCTCGCCGGCGGTGCGTCGACGCCGGCCAATGCTTCCGTATAGTCGCAAGGATCGCTTGTCATGCCCCCCATGATTGGACAGGCGGATGCGAGCGCATGGTTCAGTCCCGCTGCGAGCCCGCTGCCGTCCACCCGCATGCCGTCGCCGAGCACGAAGACGCCGGCCAAGTCAGGCGCCGCGAGCTTGCGGCCGATCGCCTCGCCGCACGCGCGAGAGTTGGCCTGCGTGACGCCTTCCGACTGGGTCACTGCGACGCGCGTGCCGTCGAAGCTGATCGAGGCGGCGACGACGGTGTTCCCGCGATCGAATTCGCCGCCCAGAATCGTCGCCGTCGCGCTGCCGCCGATCACATGCGCATTGGGATAAGCAGCCCGAAGCTCAGCAAAGCGGTCGCCACCGCGTAAAGCGTCACGGTCGCCGAAATAGATTACAAGGTCGGCGTGGCCATTGCCCGACCCTCTTGCGGTGCGCCAGCCCGTCGGAGGCGTCCATCGCAGTTCTTCAATATGCATGACACGTGACCCCGGCATTTGGTCGCCACGCCCAGAACGCAGCGGCGCGACAATGGCTCGCGATTCCTGTTGCGCGCATTGCAGTTTGCGTATCGAAGCTTGCGCGTAGGCGCGCCCCAGAGCGGGAATAACCGTGGGGATTACAATGACACCTGACTCAATCCCCTATCTCCCGGCTTCGGCCCGCGCTTCTTTGGAAGCGGATCGCCGGGCGGTCTGATCAAGGCGGCGGGACGCGATCGCCCTGTAGACGCGGTCGCCGACCGCGTCCCGCGCTCAGCGAGCGCGGCTACTATACGAGCGCGGTCCAGATCGCAG
>NZ_JBKQOT010000571.1:0-9177 GCF_052145395.1 Roseiarcus sp. | reverse complement strand
CGGCAAACCCTGGCGCCGGCGGCGAATGGGACGTCGTCGACCAGGACCGCAACGACGAGACTGTGGCGCGCTGCTCGGACGCCCACGGCGCAAAGCTGATCGCAGCTTTGATGAACGGCGACGTGTCGCAACTGGCGAGCGCGAGCCCGGAAGCGCTGGCGCTCTGCCATGTCGCGATCGGCCGCGCGCTGCGCGTCCGCATGTCCTACGGCCGGCCCGCTGTTGCCGGCGAGGCGTTCGCGCAGTTTTAGCGCTGGCGGACGGGCGCCGTTCCTTGCAGGTTCCGGGTCGCCGCGCCCTGGAGTGAGACCCTGCGCATGCCGGGCAAAACGAGAGGCGCCGTTCAAGGGCGCGCGCTTGGCGTGATTTGGGCCGCCGCTTTCACGCTGTCGCCGCTGGTCGCCGCACGCGACCACGTCGGCCTTCGGCCGGTCGATCAGAAATCGACCGTCGTTCGAATGCCCAGCACAAATGCATTGCGATCGGTCGGGGTCGTATACCCACCCGGACAGATGACGTATTGCGCGTCGAATTTTAAATTCATCCAGCCCGTCGCCTGCCATCCATACCAGGCTTCCGTGGCATACTCGTTGTGCTGCACATAGCCGGGGCCGACCCCGAGGCTGTTGGCCTCGGCCTGCGCATTGGCAATATTTGGATTGACGTGCGTCGTGCCGACGGTGACGCCAAATCCATCCTTGGGCCGTGCCCCAACACCCTGTTGGAAGAGCCCGAGCGCGACCTGATAGTCCTCGGCGGACGTACGCCGATCGGCGTAGGTGGCGTTGAAAAAGGCGTAGAGGCCGTTCCTAGGGTCGGCGTTCGCGGAATCATGGGTCAGTTGCTGCTGCAACTCCGTCGAAAAGCCATATCGACCATGGCCCGGGAGTCCGGGCAGTCCCGAAACCAATATCGGCTCGCCGTTCAGACTGGTGGCGACGTTGGGGGCCGCCGAACTGTTGGTCCAGCCGCCGACCTTGTATTCGCCCATGAGGGCGCCGAATTTCGGGGTCCAGCCGAGTTCGACGGGAACGATCGCGCCCTGGGAGTCGGCGGGTACGCTCGGCAAGAGGGCGATGTTGGGCGACGTGTCGAGATAGGCGGGATTCGAATCGTAGACAGCGGCCTTGAGGTAGACGTCGGAGGGGAGATTCAGCTTGCCGACGGCCGCCCACTGGCTGACCGGCCAGTTGTAAATATAGTTGCCGACGATGTTGCCGGGCGGCGCGCCGCAGAAGGTCAGGTTGATGAAATCGCAGGAAAAAGAGAAAAACTCGTCGCCGAACGCCAGACGGCCGAGGGTGATTTCCAGCCGGTCGTCGAACAGATGTTGTTTGTATTTAAATTCCTCCAGCCGAACGATGTTGCCGCGCCCGTAGACTTCGTTGATCAACTGCAGGGCCGGGATGCCGGCGTCTGCGGCGAAGTTCCGGCCCCAGCGATCCACCAGCGTCACTCCGAACGAACCGCCCTCGAGACCGATGATCTTTTGCAGGTCGAACCTGACCTGCAAAGCAACCTGCCCAGCCTCTTGGACCGTCCGCTGTAGGCCGCCGGAGAGATTCGCGAGCGCCTCATCCACGCCCTGTATGTTCAAATCGACGCCAAGGTCGTGGAGACGAGGGCGGAGGCCGCCCAAATCGCCAAAGAAATGCGTCTGGGTCCAGGTGTTCCAGTAATCTTGAGTCGGCGCGAAGAAGGGGGCGGGCGTAAGGATCGGAAGCGCGAGTTCGTCTGCGGAGGCGCTGGGAGACAGAGCGGCAAACAGGCCGGCCGCCGCCAGGGACGCCGAGAGGGCGCTCGGCCGCGGGCGCGGGCGTGACGATGCCGTCCGCCGGGACGAGCAACTGACGAGCGCCATGTTTGCCTCCCCGTGACGTCGGCGGTCCTTGCACGCTCTTTTCGGGCGGCGAATCACGCGACTTAGAGAACAATGGCGTTCTGCGCTGAACGCAAGACTTGAATGCAATAACGGCTCTGCGCCTCGGCCCGAGGCTCCGACCGACCCTATTCGATATTCGCCATCGGAGCTTTCCGGACTTTCAACAGCGGAAGACGGCGATCGGGCGCGGCTCGGGGCCGCAGTTTTTTCCGTCGCCGGCTGAAACCTGCCGCCCGGCTCTCCGTAACGGTTCTGTCCCGATCGTGAACCCGGTCGGCCGAAACAAGTAAGGAGACGCGCATGAACGCCAGGATTCCGCTTCTCGCCGCCGCGCTCGCCGCCGGCGTCGCCTTCATCGCCCCCGCCCTCGCCGAGATGACCACGATGGTCGGCGGCGCGCCCATGTATCCCAGCAGGAACATCGTCGAGAACGCAGTCCACTCGAAGGATCACACCACCCTCGTCGCCGCGGTCAAGGCGGCGGGCCTCGTCGACACCCTCGCAGGGGCGGGGCCCTTCACTGTGTTCGCGCCGACCAACGAGGCCTTCGCCCGCCTGCCCGCCGGCACGGTCGAGACTCTTCTGAAACCCGAGAACAAGGCGCAGCTCACCTCCGTCCTCACCTATCACGTCGTCCCCGGCCGGATGACCGCGGCGGACATCGACGCCTTGATCAAGCAAGGCGGCGGCAAGGCCATGCTGAAGACGGTCGAGGGCGAGGACCTGACCTTCGAGCATAGGGACGGCCATCTCTGGGTGATCGACGCCAAGGGCGACAAGGCCGAGGTGACGATCCCGAACGTGATGCAGTCGAACGGCGTCATCCAGGTCATCAACAAGGTGCTGTTGCCGGGCTGAGCGGCAGTTCTGGGGCGGGCGCGTTTGATTGGCGCGCGCCACCGCATAAGATCGTTGCATGACTTTAGGGGCCAACGCGCCGGGCGGGGATTGGACGGCCGGAGAGAGCAATCTCTCCGGCCTCATCCGTCGCGTGGCCGCCGGCGACGAGGCGGCGTTCGCGGCGCTCTACCGGGCGACCAGCGGCAGGCTCAACGGCGTCGTCGCGCGAATCCTGCCGGCCAAGGACATGGCCGCCGAGGCGCTTCAGGACGCTTACGTCCGCATCTGGCAAAGGGCCGGCGATTTCGATCCGGCCAAGGGCTCGCCGCTCGGCTGGATGGCGACGATCGCGCGCAACCGAGCGCTCGACGAGGCGCGCCGGGTCCGCCCGGTCTCGCTCGAAGATTTGCCCCAAAACTTCGAGCCGGAGGCCGACACGGTCGATCCGCTCGCGGCGCGCGAGAAATCCGAGGGCCTCGCAGCGCTCATCGCCTGCCTCGAGGCGCTCGACGAAGAGAAGCGCGCCATTCTGATGCTGGCCTATTACCGCGGCGCGAGCCGGGAGGCGCTCGCCAAGCGGTTCGGCAGGCCTGTGCCGACGATCAAGACCTGGCTGCATCGCAGCCTCACGCAACTTAGGATGTGTCTTGGGTCATGACGCCTGACGACGACCTGGCCGCCGCCGAATACGCGCTCGGGACGCTCTCGCCGGCCGAGCGCGCGGTCATCGCCGCGCGCCGGCTTCGCGAGCCCGATCTCGACGCGGCGATCCGCGGCTGGGAGCTGCGCCTTCAGCCGCTCGTCGAAGCGGCGCCGCCGATCGAGCCGGCCGACGATTTCTGGCCGGCGATCCAGGCGCGCATCCGTGCGGCGGCCCCCGCGGCGGCCGAGACCGCCCCAACGCCTGAGAGCCTGATCGCCGATTGGCGCCGGCGCGCGTCGCGCTGGCGCCTCGCCGCGATCGCCGCCTCCTGCCTCGCCGCCCTTCTGGCGGTGGGGCTCGCCGTCCGCGAAACGCAGCGGCCGGCGGGCCCGCGCGAATATGTGGCGATCCTGCAGAAGGACGCGGCTTCCCCCGCGTTCGAGGTGACGGTCGACCTCGATCGCCAGGAATTCTCCGTCCGCCCTGTCGCGGTCGCGGCGCGGCCCGGAAAATCCTACGAGCTGTGGATCATCGACCCGCGGCTCGGGCCGCCGCGGTCGCTGGGCGTGATCGACGAAGCCCGTCGGCGGGCGAGCCTTGCCGCTTACGATCGGACGGTCGTCGAGGACGCGACCTACGCCGTCACCGTGGAGCCGCCCGGCGGCTCGCCCGACGGCAAACCGTCCGGTCCGCCGGTCTTCGTCGGGAAGCTGATCCCGGTCGGGCCGTAGCAGCGGGTCGGCGGGTCGCAAGGGGCGGCGACTGACACTCGCGAGCTAGCGCGGCGCTTCGCGTTTCGGACGCTCCGCGACTCATGCCCGAGCGGGAGCGCAACGGGCGCGGGCCAGTCTGGTCCAACGGTCGACCGGCTCCGGGATGGAGATCTCGTATGGCCGCGGGCGAAAGACGAAGTTGTCCCGTATGTTATCCATCCTGGCGGGAACGTCACCGAAGACAAGCGAGCCTGGGAGTCGCGAAAAGAACCGTTCTTCCGGCAGCTGAAAGAAGCGCCAACCTTTTTCTCTGAAGAGCAGTTGAAACGACTTCGGCATCTCACTTACGAAGATTTTCGGAAAGCCTGTGACACGGCGCCCAACCCGGCCGGACCGAGCAACTTGGCTCTCCGGGTGCAGGTCGCCGTGGGACATGCGACAATTGTGGAAATAAGGGACGGAGGGCGTGCGAACGTCATCGAGGCCGTGTGGGGAGACATCGGCCGAGTGCGCCGCATCGCCTATACGGATTGGTCGGTTTTCTATTCAGAAGATCTGGTCTGGCTGGGCAGGGTTTCAGGTTGCGATTCGTGTGCGCGGTCGCGAGTGAGCGGCGAGTGAGCGGCTAGGCATCCAAGTCTATCGGGCGGCCTTACGATTTCTGGAACTTGGATCTTGCCGACACGTCAGCTTTTTATTGCTCGAAATTGGTTTGGCTGGCCATTTGGGATGGCCTTGGATTCGCTATTGATGGCGATAGGAATGGCCAAACGCGCATTTTGGTTTTCACCAAAGCAATTGATCAATGAACCCGGAATCGAACTGATCGCCTGAGTTCGGCGACGGTGGCTCCACCGAAACGCTCGCCGGCGGGAAACGGCGGCTCAAAGCAGAATTCACATGCAGAATTGCGCTACCGCAATGCCTTGCGGCTTAAAGCGTGGCTTCATTCGTGTCCGATGAAGCAGAAAGGAGTTAGGCCATGAATTGCGCAAACAATGTATACATCGTCGGTTCGGGAATCGCCTCGCTCGCCGCCGCCGTCTATCTGATCAGGTACAAGATCGTCCCGCCGGGGCGCGTGACGATCTTCGAATCTGAAATGGACTATGGCGGCGCCATGGGCGCCGCAATGGTCGATGTCCCGTTCTCGCCCGACTATCCGCGGCGTCCGACGAGCGCGTATGTGCTTCCTGCGACCCGGCTTCTGGAGGAACATTATTCCTGCGCTCTCAATCTATTCGAGTGCTTTCCCTGCGTGAGCGATACGTCGAAAACCATCGCTAAGGACGTCATCGACTTCAACACGGACTGCCCCTACGACGACAAAGCCCGCATACTGAATTCGGCGCGAGAAGTCGTGAACGATCCAAGCATGGGCGTGAGCGTTACCGACCGCGAAAGGGCGATCGACTTGCTCTTGTTCGAGGATGAAGCATCATGCGACGGGAGGGCAATCGACGATCCAAAGTTTGGCTTCTCGGATCAATTCTTTGAATCGCAATTCTTTCTCTCTTGGTCAACGATGATGGGCCCGCTGCGCAAGCACAGCGCGATCGAGTTCAGGCGGTATTTCGAAAGATTTCTCCACGTCTTGCCACACGTCGATACGATGGCGAATGTCTGGCGTATGAGATTGAACCAGGACGATGGGGTCGCCCGTCCCATTCTGGCTTGGCTCCGGGGCAAAGGGGTTGACGCCGATGGAAATATGCTTGCGGAAGGTGTGAAGTTCCGCGCCAATATGGTGGTCAAGGCAGTGAATTTTGCGCCGGATGGGGGCGGGATTCGGGCTGAAAGCCTCACGTTCGCGGCTGCGGCCGATTCGGCTTCCCCTGACGGCACCGAGCGGACCATCACGCTCGGGGAAAAGGATTATGTCTTCGTCACTCTGGGCTCCCAGGTCGCCAACCTGAGCGTGGGGTCGATGGACCTGCCTCCCCCAACCGTGAGTGAGCCCGAGAAAGCCTGGGCCTTGTGGACCCAGATCAAAGAGGACGCCGCGCGCCGCGGCCGTGACGACTTCGGGGATCCGGAGCCTTTCTTCAACCCCCCGGAATTCAAAGACGACCCTTTCCTGTCGACATGGGTGACGTTCACGGTCACGTCGACCAAGCCGACGTTCCTCGACCGATTGAGCGGCCTTACGGGAAACAAGCCGTGGCAACAGGGCATCGTCACTTTGGCCGACTCGCCCTGGTTGCTTTCGGTCGCGCCCTTCCCGAAACCGCATTTCTATTGCCAACCGGAAGACATTTGGGCGTGGTGGGGATTCAGCTTGTGTCACGACAAGTCGCAAAGGAAACTGGATCAGCCGGGCAAATATGTCCTAAAGCCAGTGACAAAGTGCAGCGGCTCCGAGATCCTCGAAGAAACCATCAGGCAGTTCGGGTTCGACACCGACCTTGCCGACATTCTTGGCTCGTCCGTTTGCATCCCCTGCCTGCTTCCGCACGCAGGCAGCGTGTGGCTGAGGCGGTGGCAAGCGAATCGTCCCAAAGTCGTCCCGGACGGGGGCAGGAACTTCGCCTTCCTGGGCCAGTTTTGCGAAATCCCCGAAGATACCATGTTCACCATGGAGTATTCGGTTCGCTCGGCGCAGGTGGCGATCGAGCGCCTGTTCGGCGGCCCGAGCCCTCCGGCCGTCTATCAGGGTCAGACCGATCCGGTCGCGATCGCGGCCGCTTTTTCGAGGTTTGTCCTGAATTGCCCGATACATTGAGGGGCAGAAACGGTCATCCGCCGATCCGCTGGGGGCGGGCGAGACCGCACAGAATGGATATCGGCCGGCGTTGTCTGGGTCTTCGCCCCGGCCTCATGGCCTCAGCGGCAAATGGTCCCGTAGACAGGCGGTTTCCGGCCAACCATCATGGCGTTGTCTTGTTTGGAAAGCGGCTATGGAGATCGGCGATTGGCTCCGCGGGCTCGGTCTCAGTCAGTACGAGGCTGCATTTCGCGAGAATTCCATCGACCTGGAGATTCTTCGAAAGCTGACGTCGGAAGACATCAAGGACCTTGGCGTCGCCTCGGTGGGGCATCGCCGCAGGCTGCTGGCCGCGATTGAAGCGTTGTCGAGCACAGGCCTCGCGACATTGGCGGTCGCGGGGTCGGCGGCAGGGATCGCAGAAGCGACCTCCGCCGAGCGCCGTCATCTCACCGTGATGATTGTCGATCTCGTCGGCTCGACCGTGCTTGCCGCGCGGCTCGATCCCGAGGACATGCGAGACGTCCTCGCAGCCTATCACACATGCTGCGCCGGCCTCATCGCCTCCAACGGCGGCTTCGTCGCCAAACACATGGGCGACGGCGTGCTCGCCTACTTCGGCTATCCGCAGGCTCACGAACAGGACGCCGAGAACGCGGTGCGCGCGGCGCTCGCGATCGTCGCCGCCGCGCCCAAGCTGAATACGGCGGCAGGCGCCCCGCTGCACGCGCGGGTCGGCGTCGCGACGGGGAACGTGGTGGTCGGCGATCTTCTGGGGTCCGGAGAGGCGCAGGAGCGCGGCGTCGTCGGCGACACGCCGAACCTCGCGGCGCGGCTGCAGGGGATTGCCGAGCCCGACGGCGTGGTCATCGACGAGGGCACGAGAGAGCTTCTCGGCAATCTCTTCGAGCTTCAGGATCTGGGAACCAGGGAGGGGGATCGCGAGACCCGCGCGGGCCTGGGCGGCGCTGGGAGAGAACCCGGTCGCCAACCACTCGAGGCGCTGCACGGAACGGCCCTCACGCCGCTCGTCGGGCGGGAAGAAGAATGCGAATTGCTGCTCCGGCGGTGGGCGCGGGCGAAGGATGGAGAAGGACAAGTCGTCCTGCTTTCCGGCGAGGCCGGGATCGGGAAGTCGCGACTTGCCGTCTCGCTCGTCGAACGCCTCGCCGGCGAACCGCTGACTCTGCCGCGCTATTTCTGCTCTCCGCAGCACACCGACGACGCGCTCTTTCCGATCATCGGCGAGATGGAGCGCGCCGCGAGGTTCGCGCGCGACGACACCCTGCAAGCGAAGCTCGACAAGCTCGACGCGCTTCTCAAGTCCATGTCGACCCCGGCCGAGGACGCTGCGCTGTTCGCCGAGATGCTGTCCTTGAAGCCCGATGGACGCTACCCGGCGATCGACCTTGCGCCGCCGCTGCGCCGGCAAAGAACGCTGCAGGCGCTCGTGGCGCAGATTGAGGCTCTAACGCGCGCCCGTCCGGTGCTGATCATCTTCGAGGATGCGCACTGGTCGGACCCCACGAGCCTCGAAGCGCTCAGCCGCGTCGTGGACCGCATCCGAAGCCTTCGCGCGCTCATGATCGTGACCTTCCGGCCGGAGTTCGAGGCGCCCTGGATCGGGCAGTCCCACGTCACGACGCTCATCCTCAATCGGCTGGCCGAGCGCGACATCGGCGTCATGATCGGCGCCGTCGCCGGCGTGAGGCCGCTGCCGGCGACCATCCGGCGGGACATCGTCGAGCGCAGCGACGGCGTGCCCTTGTTCGTCGAGGAGATGACGAAAGCGGTGCTGGAGACGGAAGGCGGGGGCAAAGCGGAGGGGAACCGATCCCTGACAGTTCCCGCGACCTTGCAGGCCTCGTTGATGGCGCGGCTCGATCGGCTGGGCCCCGCCAAGGAGGTGGCGCAGGTCGCCGCTGCGATCGGCCGTGAATCCTCTCATTCATTGCTGGTTTTGGTGGCGAACCTAGCGGAACCGGACTTGAACGTGGCGCTTGATCATCTCGTTCGGGCCGGTTTGCTGTCCAGGCGGGGCATCCCGCCGGACGCGACCTATTTGTTTAAGCACGCCCTACTGCAGGATCTGGCTCACGGAGCCCTGCTGCGCGAGCCACGGCGCGTATTGCATCTGCGGATCGCGCAAGCTTTAGAGGCTCATTTCCCCGACGTCGTCCAATCCCAGCCGCAAGTGTTAGCGCGCCACTGCGCTGAGGCGGGATTGTTTGAGAAAGCTGCTACGCTCTGGGGAAGAGCCGGACGGACGTCAATGGAGCGTTCAGCGGTGGTGGAGGCGGAATTTCAATTTTCGCAAGCGCTCGCCCAGATCGCCGAGTTGCCGAGCTCGGCAGCGCTTCGCCGCGAACAAATCAGACTCCAAGCGGGACTGATC
>NZ_JBKQOT010000570.1:0-3046 GCF_052145395.1 Roseiarcus sp. | reverse complement strand
CGGTCGACGGCTTCTATGAATGGCGCGCGACCAAGCAAGGGAAGCAGCCGTACGCGATCGCCATGAAGGACCGTTCTCCCTTTGGAATCGCCGCCTTATGGGAGAATTGGCAAGATCCGGCCACGCGGGAATGGGTGCGCACCTTTGTGGTGTTGACGACCCCGTCGAACGACCTCGTCAGCCGCATCCATGACCGGATGCCCGCCATCCTTAAACCGGCCGGCTACGAGCGATGGCTCGGACTCGAGTCTGACCCGCGCGATCTTCTGATCCCATTCCCAAGCGAGCCTCTGACCATCTGGCAGATTTCGAGGCGGATCAATTCGCCGGACAATGACGACGAAGGACTCCTGGAAGAGATTTCCCCGCCAGCCGATATCGCGGTGTAACGAGAGGCTTCCAGGCTATCCCTTACGCGCGCAGAGAGAAGCTCAAACGCCGGGCGTATCCGGTATGAATATTTCACCGTCACTCTCGGATTGAACCCCGGTCCGGGCGTCTGGCTCCAACGCCCTCTTCTGCTCCTCTACGAGAACGGAAGCGAGATGGGGCTTGGCATCGCTGCGCGATCGTATGTAATCCCTCAGATTCGCTTCGCTCGCTCGCAGACCATTCTCGGTCAACCGCCCGCGAAACAACTCGTAGCGCAGCCAGACGCGGTACGTGTTCACGACGTCGGTCTCGCAATATGCGGCGACTTCGGCTATGCGCCCCTCGCGACAGTATCTCTCGACATCCGCCCCGCTGATGCCCTCGGTCTTCCCCGGGAGCCCCATGACGCGACACAGCTCGTGCAGCGACGGCTTGTTTTGCGAGCTGAAGGACGACAGCACGTCGCACAGGTCAATCGCGTCTTCGCTATAGCGATTGAAGTATGGGCGCGCCGCCAGTCCCGGCGCGGCGACCCCGCAGACCATCGCGCGATAGCGCAGGACCGGCAGGTCGAAGGCAACCCCGTTGAACGTGACGAGTTGAGGGGTGAGGTCGGCGATCCGATTGACGAACGCGGAGATGATCTCCTTCTCCGAGCGCTCACCGATATGCGGGGCGCCGACAGCAGTGACCGCCCAGCATTCATCCTGTCGCTGGGCGACCAGGGCGCCGATGCAGACGATCGAGTGATAGATGAGCTTGGGAAACTTCTCGCCCATCTCCGCACGCACTTCGTCGTCCGGCCGTCCCATCAATGCATTGGCGGCCGCGAAGCCGCGCAGGTCGGGCACGGTCTCAATATCCCAGACGATGACGCTGGCTGGCATCGGTCAACCACCGGAGCTATGAGTTGGCGCTTTGAGATGAACAGATTACGATCGAGCAATCTGTATCTCGGTAGCTGCCGCGGGGCTACCGCTTAGTCGGTAATCCGAGCGGGGATCGGCGCCACTGGATTCGCCGAGATGGGGTCAACTCAGGCGCCATTGGCGGACGGCAAAAAGAAGAAATGCTCAGAACCAGTGTGACCCATCCGCTTCAGATCGCCGCAGTCGACGCCGGCGCCGATCGGGGGAAAATCGGCGTCACCTTCGCGCCCGGGAAGAACGATCGGTTCGCGATCGGCGGACCTTGGGCGAGGGATCTCGATGAGGACCTCGACGCAATCGTCGCCTGGGGCGCCAGGACGATCGTCACGCTCCTCGTGTCGCGCGAGTTGGCCTACCTCGCCATCACGAGGCTTGGCGTGGAAGTTCAGCGTCGGGGGATGGAATGGCTGCACCTGCCAATCCCCGACGTGGGCACGCCAGGCCCGGAGTTCGAGGCCGAATGGCCGGCGGTCAGCGATCACCTTCGGTCTCGTCTCTATGCGGGCGAAAACATCGTCGTCCATTGTCGTGGCGGCGTCGGACGCTCGGGCATGATAGCGGCGCGGTTGCTGGCCGAATCTGGCGTCGACGCCGAGGAGGCGATCGCGCGCGTTCGCGCCGTTCGGCCTGGGGCGATCGAGACATGGGAACAAGAGCAATGGGCGAGGTGGGGGCCGCGAAGGTCGCGGGTTCCATGACAGGCTTCGCTCTGACGCTCCGCTGATGTTGAGGCCTCGCCGAGGGAACAATTCGCGGGGGCAACCACTATCGGCGCACATTGAAGAAGTTGCTGCGAAGGCCTTCCGGGTCAGGTTGCGAGATTATCGCGGCTGCATCGCGCTGCTGATGCGGGTTTATCGCGCTTGGTGGAGCCTAGTCGATGCCGGACGTTAGCGCATGGGTCCGGGGCCGCGCTGCGGCGGCCCCGGCCTCGTCTCGTTTGCTGATCAATAATCCATGCCGCCCATGCCGCCGCCGCCCGGCATGGCCGGAGCCTCCTTCTTCGGATGCTCCGCCACCATGGCCTCGGTCGTGATCATCAGGCCGGCAACCGACGCGGCGTCCTGCTGCGCGACGCGCACAACCTTCGCCGGGTCGACGATGCCGGCGCTCAGCCTGTCGACATATTGCTCGGTCTGGGCGTCGAAGCCGTAGGTCTGGGACTTGTTCTCGGTGATCTTGCCGACCACGATCGAGCCTTAGACGCCGGCGTTTTCGACGATCTGCCGGATCGGCGCCTCGAGCGCCCTCAGCACGATATTGATGCCGGCCTGGACGTCGGCGTTCTCGTCGCTCAGCTTGCCGACCGCGGCCTTGGCGCGCAGGAGCGCCACGCCGCCACCCGGCACAATGCCCTCTTCGACGGCCGACTTCGTCGCATGCATCGCGTCGTCGACCCGATCCTTCTTTTCCTTGACCTCGACCTCGGTCGAACCGCCGACGCGGATCACCGCGACGCCGCCGGCAAGTTTCGCCAGACGCTCCTGCAGCTTCTCGCGGTCATAGTCAGATGTCGTATCCTCGATTTGCGCCTTGATCTGCGAAATGCGCCCCTCGATGTCCTGCTTCTTGCCCGCGCCTTCGATGATCGTGGTGTTCTCCTTTTCGATGCGCACGCGCTTGGCCTGGCCAAGCATCTGAAGGGTCACGTTCTCGAGCTTGATGCCGAGGTCCTCGGCGATCATGGTGCCGGCGGTGAGGACCGCGATGTCTTCGAGCATCGCCTTGCGGCGATCGCCAAACCC
>NZ_JBKQOT010000569.1:0-4617 GCF_052145395.1 Roseiarcus sp. | reverse complement strand
CTAGGTTCGACTTGGCAAGAAATTCGTCGATCTTCGGCGGCGTAATCCTGTTGATTCGCATCTGATCCAGAACGCCGCGAAGAGCCTCGATATCGTTGCGCTCGACAGCCGCCTTCCCCTCCGCCACCAGACGTCCGTGCAGGTCGGAGTCTACGAACAGGTGTGGATTCTCGACGAGCCAATTGAAGCTGTCGACGACGAACCAGTCCTGTCTCGCGAGAACAGCTAATAACTTCGATCGAAGGTGTCCGAGGTCAGCCTCGAAGTCCGGGCCCGGGTTCGAGATGTCCCGTTCCGCAGTCCTAACGAGCAGGTCGAACGACTCCTGTTCCGCCGGCTTCGCGAGGCTGCGCAGGTGATCGAAACCGACCTTGACGCTGTCGAGTTCAGCGCGTCGGAATACGCGAAAATTCGATTTTCTGGCCCGCGCCAGAAGCTCTTTGGCCCTTTGGACGTCGTCCATCGCCTGCTTGGTCGTCTCCGGACTCGTTTCCGACGGCGACAAGGCGCTGGCGCGCGACAGCTTGTCCTAGGCTTCCAGAAGCGCCGGATCGGCGACCTGGCCGGAGATGTCCGCTAGCTGGGCCTGAACGCCTTCGGCGTCGTCCCGCACGCGTTTGGCGGCCTTTGTGAAGTCCGTTTCGGCCTCTTTGCGGGAATAGAAGTTCCGGTCCGATCGCTTCTTGGCGCCGACCGAGGGAACCGTCACGTCCAGGACGACGTTGCCCGAGGCCGATATTTCGTAATCGCAAATGATATCGGCTCCGGCGGGTATCACCCCGCCCTCGAACTCATCTCCGCTGACTTTGATCAGGCCGATGAATCGATTGTCCGCCACGGGGTAATCAATATCGCCCTCGTACAGCTTGAAGTTCAAGGAATCCGCGGACCCCGCGCGGATCGAGTCTCCAGCCTTGTACAGCCTCTGCCCGCGCTTGGGCAGATGCTCCCCTTCCTTGACCAAATAGTCGAGTACGGTCGCCGTTCCGAGCTTGTCGCGAACCTCGATCGCGATCGAATGGGAAGCCGGAATGGCGTCCACGGTCGCCGCGGTGCGAGCGATGATGATCCGGTCTTCCTTCAAGGAGATCGGGCCGCCGGTCGGATCGAAGACGAAAATCTTGAATGTGTTTGTTGACGCCTTGCTCAAAGGGAGGTCGACGGAGGCGCCGTCCTTCAGCTCAATCTTGCCGGACGACCAGCCGCTGTCCAGGCTGTCCACCTGATACGCCGAACCGGGAAGCGCGGCTCCTCCGATCTTCACTACGAGCTTGCCCCTAGTGTCCGGCGTCCGGGCCACGTAGTTGAGCACAATGTCGAGTTTGCCGCCGGCGCTGATCGTGCCGCGACTGCTCTTCCGCGCGCGATTCTGCGTCTGCCAGTCGATCGATTCCGCGAACACCGCAGCGCCTTCCACGACCGCGGTCATCGGGTTGACGTCCGTCGAAGGTGAAACGCCGAGTTCGAACGCGACCCGGTCGCGGAGCGGCTTGTATTGGCTCGGACCGCCGACGAACACAATCCGCTCGATGTCGTGCGGCGACAATCCGGCCTTCTGGATCGCCTCGCGTGCGGCACTGATGGAGTCGTCGACTTTCTCTCTTATCAGAGCGTCGAACTGCGTTCGCGCGATCGTGCAGTCGATGTAAATCTCCGTTCCTGACCGATCCTTGGTCGACAGTTCTGATTCGGAGGCGGAAATGATGGCCTCGTCGTGCGTCGAGAGTTCAATCTTGGCCTTCTCGGCGGCGAACTCCGCCATGCGACGCAAGCGCTTGTAGTCTGGCTGCGAAGCGAAATCCTCGGGCAGGTCGAAGCTCTCGAACAGCCACGGCGCCACGATGTTGTCGACGAGAATGCGGTCGAAATCCCGCCCTCCGCACATCGGGATGCCGCCCTGACCAAGGAGGCTGACGCGCCCGCCGATGCTTTGCGCGATGGCGACGTCTAACGTGCCACCGCCAATGTCGTAGACGAGGAATATCCCGTCCGAGCGCCGCTTCCGCATCACGCTCATCACAGCCGCCACGGGCTCCTGCATCAGGGCCACTTTCCCCAGGCCCGCCGCCTCCGCAGCCTGGAGCGTCGCATCCTTCTGCATCTGATTGAACGCTGCCGGGACGGTTATGACCGTGCCAATATCCGGATCGTTGCGGATCGCTTCCGGCAGGTAGCCGAACAGGGTCTTCAATATCTCGGCGGAACACTGCTCCGGCGTCATTACGATGTTGACGGCGGGGAGATTGATTGGCGTCGAGGTGCCCATCAATCGCTTGAAAAGCGTCGCCGTGTTCCCGGGATCGCGAGCCGAGGCGTTGTATGCGCGCATTCCCACGTAACGAACTCGACGATCCATAAAGATCGCGGAAGGGGTCACGTCCGTTTGCTCCGGGCTCTTGTAGAGCGTGACCTCTTCCCCGTCATAAGAACAGATCGCACTGTTCGTCGTGCCGAGGTCGATCCCGACGTGAACGCTCATTGGTCAGCCTTTCTCAATATCACCGTACCCGTCCGCAGCAGCCCCGTTTGACTCATGACGATGGGCTCTATCATCTGGTCGACCACAACCTGTTCGCCCGGCCCAAAATCCGCCAGGTTCAAGGCCGTCACCGCGGCGCCCACGTCGAACGGCTCCCCCTCGATGCTCACGAACCTCACTCCCACCGCGGCGACGGCGTCGTCGATTTTGCGAACAAAGAATCGATGTTGATTCACAAAACGGGCCGCCTCAGCCGGATCGAGTTTGGCGAGCGCCTTGGTGAACAGCTTCTGGAATCGCCACCCTTCGATGGCCAGCTCCACGAGAACCGGAAACGAGCGATCAGGTTCGCTTTTCTCATCCACTGGGAAGCGCAGCTCCTGGGTAGTCTCTATGCGTTTGAGTAAAAAGATCCGTCCGGAACCGCAACCGTCTCTCGTCAAATTTCACGAGACGTCATCGCTATCGGCGACACGCCAGCAGACCAAGCGTCCACGCGGCGCTCAGCGGGGGAGTGATCGCACGTCGGGCGGAAGCTGGAAGCACCGGTATCGCCATCGGCGTTCAGTGGCAAAGCTCAGTCCGACTGCTTAGCAATCGCCGTACAGTGCTACGGGAGCGGGGGCTGGCCGAGAATCGCCCTCGAACAGATCTCCGCGTCCGAGAGGAAAGTTCTGATGACCGCTCGGACACAATTTCGCCTACAATTCAATTTGTCCTCCCTAGAGTGGGCTTGGAAGGAATATTCATGTTTTCGCCGGCGACCAGAGTGCGTGCTCTCACACGCTCGACAATGCTTGGTTCCATTCCTGCAATGAAATTCGGCGCCGGCTTTGTGGCCGCAACAATCATGTTGGTAGGAGCGTCTGTCGGGTCACTTGCGGAGACCGGCACTGTCCACCTTAACGTCGTCAATGCAGGGTTCATTGTCAGCACCGGGAGTGGCACAGGGACCTTGAGCTTTCAAGGCAGGACATATCGGCTGAGTGTCGGCAGTACCGGCTTCGGCACCATTGGGGTCGCTGGGTCCGCGCTGGTGGGCAGCGCCTACAATATGCGGACCGTGGCCGACATCGCCGGAACCTATAGCGCGGTGGCCGCCGGACTTACGGTCGGCGGCGGCGCACAGGTGGCACGGTTTCAGAATGCGAACGGTGTCATCCTCGAATTGCTTGGAGTGCAGGCTGGTTTAGAGGTGTCCCTCGGTTCGGCCGGGATGACCATTGCGTTGCAATAGAAGTCGGTAAACGTCGTGCTTGACCTCATGAACGGGCTAGCCGGCGGCTTTGAGACGCGAGTCGGCTGAGCGGGAACGATGAAACCAGCCCGCGGAATACGCCGGGAACGCTTCGGAGTACGCCTGGTGGATCGCAGCCGACGGACGCTGGAATCCGTAAAACCGCCGCTGCGCTTGGCGTCGTGGCAACCGCCTGAAACAAAACCCTGTGTGCTCGGCGTGGACCTATCTCGTCACGCTCAAGGCGCTGCCGTTCCTTTTCGAGCGCCATCCCGCTGCCGGCGGCTTTCGCCTTAACCTTGGCACCGCCAGCGGTACCGACATCGAAAGCGTGGCCCCAAAGGTTGTCGCCGCGGAAGTCTTCGCCGCCGGGCATCCCTCGAACAATCGGAAGCTGGCGAAGGACCTGAAGAAGCTCGCGCTCGAATGCCCGGATGCGGACGCCCGATACGTGTTCTTCGGTGCGGCAGGGTTTCGGCACGAGCGCCAGCACAAGCTCGAAACTGTCGATGGGATTGAAGTCTGGGGGATCGATGTCTGAGACAGGCCTCCGGCAGCAAGGACGCGCCCACGCCCGGCTATCTAAACGGTCGGTCCAACGAGAAATCTCTCTTGGCCTGCCGACCTCACCGCAAACGTGCCGCGCGGGAGTCTCACACCCTCCGCCGAGAGCAATCGCCGTATAGTCCCGCCGACCGACTGTCGCCAGCGTGGATGAGTCTTCGCGAGCGACGCTCCGTGAAATCGGCTCCTGGCGTCAGTACGCGCCGGTCCTATCGTCGACGTTCCCAACGCCGCGCGGCAATCCGGGCAGGCGACGACGAAAACCCTGAAGGCGGCGGGCGGCGCGCCGCGCGCCGGGGCGGCCTCGACGTGAACGCTCGTCAGCGCGTGGTTGCAG
>NZ_JBKQOT010000568.1:0-7178 GCF_052145395.1 Roseiarcus sp. | reverse complement strand
GCGCGATCGAGGCCGGATAGTCGGTCTTGGCCGGCGTCCAGCCGCTCTTCACCCACTTCTGCATTTCGGCGAGCGCAGTGGTCGCCTTGCCGAGGTTGTCGCCGTCGAGGAACTTGCCGTCCTTGAGGAACGCGCCGTCCTGCTGATTGAGCAAAGTATAGAAGATGCGCCACATCGACGCCGAGTCGCCGGGAACCGACAGTCCGGAAACGCCGTTGGCGGTGAGCTTGGCGAGCGCGGCGTCCCAGTTGGCGACGCCGTCGAGGCCCTTCGGCTTGCCGTCGTCGCCGAGCAGGCCGGCCTTTTTCAGAAGATCCTTGTTGTAATAGAGGATGATCGAGTGGATATCGAGCGGCACGCCATATTGCTTGCCGTCCGTCCCCTGCGCGGCCTTCCAGTTTGCCGGGCCGAAGTCGCTGGCCTTGATCCCGGAGGCGGCGAGTTCCTCGGGCGTGATCGGGCTCAGCGAGCCTGTCGAGATGCCGAGCGGCATGCGGGACTCATGATAGGTCATGATGTCAGGGCCCTGGCCGGTGGCCGTCGACGTCTGCACCTTGGTGTAGAACGGCACGCCCCAATCGAGGGTGGTGGCGTCGATCTGGACCTTGCCGGCATGCTCCTTGTTGAACTCGTCGAGCATGGCCTTCATGCGGATGCCATCGCCGCCACTGAGGAAGTCCCACCACACGATGGTCTCGGTCGCGTGCGCGGCTCCGACCATCAGCGCGGCCGTCGCGATGCCGGCGTAAAAGATTTTGCGGATCATCCGGTTCCTCCCAAAACTGTCCGTCCCGACGGGTTGTCCCCGGCATCGGGCAAGCTTCGCCGACTGGGGCGGAAAGCTGAACGGCCGGGATGGTAGCGAGGAAACGAGCCGGCGCCAAGCGATATTCATCCATAAGTTTGATACTGAGTGCAATCGGCGACAGGCGCTTTCCGAGTTCGGATTGGAAGATCTTGGCCGTCAGACGCCTCAAAAAGGTAGGCCAATGCCTCAAAAATCCGAAATCTCCCTGCCTTGACGAGGGCCGGAAAAGGCGTTCAATATATCCGACTTTCTGATACACAGTGAGGGAGGGAAACTTGAAGGCCACGATCACCGCCCATCGCGACTACCGGATCGGCGCCATCGACGGTCGATTGTACGGCGCCTTCCTCGAACATCTCGGCCGCGCGATCTATTCCGGCGTCTACGAGCCTTCGCATCCGACCGCCGACGCCAATGGGATGCGGCGCGACGTGATCGACCTCGTCCGCGAACTCAACGTTCCGATCGTGCGCTATCCCGGCGGCAATTTCGTATCCGCCTACAACTGGGAGGATGGCGTGGGCCCGCGCGAAAAACGCCCGACACGGCTCGACCTCGCCTGGCATACGTCGGAATCGAACGCGGTCGGCGTTCACGAGTTCGCTGACTGGTGCGACGCGGTCGGAACCGAGATGATGCTCGCCATCAACCTCGGGTCGCGGGGGCTCGACGAGGCGCGCAACCTCGTCGAATACGTCAACGGCCCGACCGGCAGCTATTGGGGCGACCAGCGCAAGGCGAACGGCCGCGCCGAGCCCTTCGGGGTCAAACACTGGTGCCTCGGCAACGAGATGGACGGGCCCTGGCAGGTCGGCCACAAGACGGCGCACGAATACGGCCGACTCGCCAACGAAGTGGCGAAGACGCTGCGCGCCTTCGACAATTCGCTCCAGCTCATCGTCTGCGGCTCGTCGAACTCCGACATGACCACCTATCCCGAATGGGAGCGGGTCGTGCTCGAACATTGCTACGAGGCGGTCGATCACATTTCGCTACACATGTATTTCGCTAACCGGACGAAGAACACGGCGGAATATCTCGCGCTCAGCGAGAAGCTCGACGCCTACATCGGGACCATCGCCTCGACCATCGAGTTCGTCCGCGCCGTGAAGCGCAGCCGGAAGCGCGTAACGATCTCGTTCGATGAGTGGAACGTCTGGTATCACTCGAACGCGCAGGACCGAGATGTCCTCGCTGGCGCCAAGGGCTGGCCGCATGCGCCGCGCCTGCTCGAAGACATCTACAATTTCGAGGACGCGCTGCAGGTCGGCTGCATCCTCAACACCTTCATCCGCCGGTCCGACATCGTCCGGATCGCGTGCATCGCGCAACTCGTGAACGTTATCGCGCCGATCATGACGGAGCCGAAGGGCGCGGCCTGGCGGCAGACGACCTACTATCCCTATTATTTTGCCTCTGCCTTCGGGCGCGGCGAAGCCCTTCGGCTGGCGGTCGAGTCGCCGGGCTACGATTCACAGGTCGCGGACAATGTGCCCTATGTCGACATTTCGGGCGTTCACGACGCGGAAGGCGCGAGGCTGACATTCTTCATTGTCAACCGGCACCCGAGCGAAACGATCGACCTCGAGGTGATCCTTCAGGGCTTCGGCGCCGCGACAGTCGGCGATCATCAGGTCCTCGCGGGCGTGACCCTCGAGGCCGCCAATACGCTTTCCGCGCCGCTGACCGTCACGCCAAAAAAGGGCTCGAGCGCCGCCGTCGCGGACGGCCTTCTGACCGCAAGGCTGCCGCCCTACTCTTACCAGATGATCCGTTTGAGCCTAGCGTGAGAATCCTCCTGCGCCAGATCCATCGCTCTGGCGGGCCTCGAACTGCTCTCGAGTCGCGTAGGCTTTCTGAGTGCCGCGCCGCGTGACGGAATCGGCGGCGTAGCGCGCCGCTCTATCCAGGGACGCCTTCACGTCGCCTGTTTCGACGTAATAGCAAGCGAAGCTGCCGATGAAGGCGTCCCCCGCTCCCGTAGTGTCGACCGGCGTTACGCGCACCGGTTCGATCGCGGTCGTCTCCGTCTGTGTCACGAGGAGGGCGCCGCGCTCGCCCATCGTGACGATCACCGTTCCGATCCCCTTTGCGGTCAGGCTCCGCGCCGCCGCTTCGATCTCCGCCACCGTGCCGACGGGAAGCCCAGTCAGGAGAGCGAGTTCCGTCTCGTTGGGCACAAAGAAGCTGACGTGCAGGATTCGCCGGAGATCGAGGGCGCTCGTCGCAGGCGCCGGATTGAGCAGCGTCTTGATCCCGTGCCGCTTGCCGAATTCGATCGCCGCGTAGACCGTCTCGAGGGGAATCTCGAGCTGAAGCAGGATCAGGTCGCAAGTCTTGAGATCCTCCGCCGCTCGCTCGATGTCGACAGGCAGGAGGTCGGCGTTCGCGCCCTTGACGATGAGGATCGAGTTCTCGCCCGACGGCTCGACCATGATCGGTGCGACGCCGCTCGATTTTCCCGCCGCTTTGGAAACGTGTCGGGTGTCGATTCCGAAGCTGGCGAAGTTCCTGGTCGTGTTGTCGCCAAACATGTCGTCGCCGACCTTGCTGACCATCAGGACATCAGCGCCGAGCTTCGCCGCCGCCACGGCTTGGTTCGCGCCCTTGCCGCCGCAACCCATCTCGAATGACGGCGCCTCGATCGTCTCCCCCTTCGCCGGCATGCGCGTCACATAGGTAATGAGATCAACCATATTGCTGCCGACCACCGCGATTCGCCCTGTCATGTCATGCCCCCTTCGCAGACTGTCGGGTGGATCGATGCAACTCGTTATCGGTCGTCATTTCGTCACTTCCTTCCGAACGGGAACCGCGGCAGTCGAACCGACTTCGCGCCCCCCTTCTTGCGCCGCCCGATCGAAGGGGACGCCGCCATTCCGTCACCGACGGTTGCGCATGACGTTGATCGCGATCACCAGGAGCAGGAACCCACCCCAGATAAAGTCGATGAGGAAATTGCTGAAGCGCAGGATCTGGAAGCCGGAGGACAGAAGCATCAGCGCCAGCACGGCGATGCTGACCCCGAGCACCGTGCCTCGCCCGCCCGCGGGGTTTGTTCCACCCAGCACCGCGATCAGCACCGCTTCGAGCAGATAGGAGGCGCCGTAATCCGATTTCGCCGCATTCGTTCGCCCCGACAGGATCAGGCCGGCGACGCTCGCCAGCACGCCCGTCAGAACATAGGATTGAAAGACGACGCGTTCGGTGTCGAGCCCCGCGAAGACCGCCGCCTTGGGGTTGGCGCCGATCAGCATCAGCTTCGCGCCGAAGGCCGTTCGCGACAAGATGAAGCTGACGCCCGCCGCCAGGACCAAGAAAATCAAAAAGGGCGCCGCGACACCGGCGACCTTGCCGTTGCCGATGAAATTCCAACCCGCCGGAAAGCCGACGATGGCGGGACCGCCGGTCATCACCAGGGCAAGGCCCGAGTAGACCTGGCTCGTGCCGAGCGTCGCCAGGATCGGCGTGATCCTCAGCTTGGCGATGAGAAACCCGTTGAGCGCCCCCGCCACGACTCCGACCGCCAGGGCGAGCGCGATCCCGCCGGCCACGGCGTTCAACCCGAGCGAAGCCGAGGCGCCTGGCGCGAGACGATGAAACAGAACGCCGGCCAGCACTCCGGCCAGATTGGCGATCCCAATGATCGAAAGGTCGATGCCCCCGGTCAGCATCGCCACCATGATCGCGATCGACAGCAGTCCGAGCTCGGGAAAGACGAAGCTGATCGACTCGAAATTGTAGAAGCGAAGGAACTTTTCCGGGCTGAGCGCCGCCATCACGACGAATACGGCGGCGGTGATAAGCAGCAATTGTCCGATATTGTCCTCACGGTTGATCAGACGACGAAAATCGAAAGCCCCCCTCTCGGCGCCCTTCGTCTTCATGCGACCCTCATGCGGTCGCGCCAGGCCGTCAGCGTCGTCGCCGCGATGATCACCAGCCCGACCACCACCTGCTGCCACGTCGTGTCGATGTGCATGATGATGAGGCTGTTCTTGATCATGACGAGCAGGAAGACGCCGAGAAGCGTGCCGAGCACGCTGCCCTTGCCCCCGAAAATACTGGCGCCGCCGAGCACGACGGCCGCGATGACATCGAGTTCGAAACCCACGAAGTCGCGAGGATTGGCGAGCCAGATCATCGAACTGTGCAAGAGCCCGGCGAAGCCGGCGAGCGCCCCGGCCGCACAATAGGCAAACAGCAGCGTCTTGCGCGTGTCGAAGCCGACCCGGGCCGCCGCCTCCGGCGCGCCTCCGAACGCATAAAGGCTGCGCCCGATCATCGTGTAGCGCAGCGCGAGATGGACCGCCAAGGCCAGGGCCGCATAGATCAGAATCATGGCGGTCAGGCCGTAGCGGCTGCCGTCTGCGAGCGTCAGGTTCACAATGTCTGTCTTGCCGAAATCGATGAGTTGAGGCGGCATCTTGTCGACATTGATCGTGCTGGTGCCGACGAGGCCCAACAACAAACCGCGGACGACGCTCGCAGTGCCGAGCGTCACGATGAGCGGGATCATGCGGAAGGCCCGGATGCAGAAAGCGTTGAAGGCGCCCAGAATGAGGCCGATCAAGGTCGCGGCGACGAATGGCAGGGCGACGCCCGTGTAGTTGAACTGCACCATGCCCTTCACGGTCAGATACATGGCCGCCACGGCAAAGGCCGGAAAGGACACATCGATCCCTCCCGAGATCATCACCAGCAGCACGCCGACCGCCATGATCCCGATGACGACATTGCTTCGCAGCAAGCCGAACTGGTTGTCGAGGCTCCAGAAAGCCGGATTGACGAGGCCGATGATGACCATGGCCAACAGGAGCGCGACCGCGACGATCGCCTCCGGGCGACGCAGGAGCGAAAGCGTCACCTCAGACTCCTCAAGCGATCGGTCAGCGCCTCCTCGGTCGCGCTCCCGGCCCTGTAGCGCTCGACGAACCGGCCCCGATGCATGAGGATGACCTCGTTGCAATTGCCCAGCAATTCCGGAACGTCGTCGGATATCATCAGCACCGCGAGTCCGCGCTTCACCGTGAGATCGCGGATGATTCGGTGGATCTCGGCCTTGGAGCCGACGTCGACGCCGACTGTCGGGCCGTTCAGGATGAGGATCCGCGCCTCGGTCAGCAGCCATCGCGCCAGCACCACCCGCTGCTGATTGCCGCCTGAGAGATCGCCGACGGACGTCGAACCGCTGGGAGCTGCGATCTGCATGGCGCGGATCATTTCCGCGGTCCAAGCCTCAGCGCGAGCGCGGTCGATCACGAGGCCGCGTGTGATCCTGTCGAACGAACTGGCGAGTATGTTTCGCTGAACGGACTGGGTCAGAAAGAGACCTTCGGTCAACCGGTCTTCAGGCACATAGGCGATGCGATGATGGATGGCGTCCGAGACGCCGCGGAGCGAGACCGGTTTGCCGTCGATGCGGATTTCGCCGGTATGGTGCGGCCGCATGCCGAAGAGCGCCAGCGCGAGATCGGTGCGTCCAGCGCCAATGAGGCCGGAAAGTCCGATAATGTCGCCTGACCGCAGACTGAGGTCGACTCCTTCCACCGCGCCCGGCACGGTCAAGCCCTTCAGCTCGAGCCGCGGCGGCGCCTCGGGATCGCCAGCCCCTTCGTAGATCGCGGTGGAAATGTCGTGACCCGTCATGTGGCGGGTGATCGAGACCTCGTCAAATTCGACGATCGGTCCTTCGATCACGACGCGCCCGTTGCGCATAACGGTCAGATTTTCACCAATCTCCAGCATCTCGCCGATCTTGTGGCTGACAAAGAGAACGGCGATGCCGTCGCGCTGGATGGCGCGAATGATCGTCATGAGCCGCTCCACCTCGTTACGGGTCAGCGCGGTCGTCGGCTCGTCCATGATGATCAACCGGGCGTCCGACATCAGCGCCCGAGCGATCGCGACGAGCTGCTTGGATGAAGTCGGCAGCGCGCCGACCTCGGCGTCGAGATCGATGTCGACCCCGAGTCGGTCGAGCGCCCGCCGGCCTATCCGGCGAACCTCGCGCCAGCTCACCAGCCGCCGGCTCTCGCGCAAAAAGGAATTCAGCGCGAGGTTTTCCGCGACGGTGAGGTTCCCGAACAGCGAAAAGTCCTGATAGATGACCTGGATTCCGTGATGAACCGACTCGACCGGAGTCAGGCGCCTGGCCGACGTCCCATCGATCAGAATCTCGCCTTCATCGGGCTGATAGACGCCCGACATGATCTTGATGATCGTCGACTTGCCGGAGCCGTTCTCCCCCGCCAGGCAATGAATCTCGCCCCGACGGACTGCCAGCGTCACGTTGTCGAGTGCGCGAATCCCGGCGAAATTCTTTCCGACGCCGTCGAGTTCGATAAGGCTGGCGTCCATCGAAAGCGGG
>NZ_JBKQOT010000567.1:0-6776 GCF_052145395.1 Roseiarcus sp. | reverse complement strand
ATCCACGGCTGGCCGTTCGACCTCTACATCCATCACGGGGCGGGCGCCTACATTTGCGGCGAAGAGACCGCGATGCTCGAATCGCTCGAGGGCAAGAAAGGCCAGCCCCGGATGAAGCCGCCGTTTCCGGCCGGCATGGGGCTCTACGGTTGCCCGACCACCGTCAACAACGTCGAGTCGATCGCCGTCGCGCCGACCATTCTGAAGCGCGGGGCCTCGTGGTTCACGAGCTTCGGCGCGCCGAACAACAGCGGCACGAAACTCTTCTGCGTTTCCGGCCATGTCGACAAGCCCTGCAACGTCGAAGAGGCGATGTCGATTCCGTTCCGCGAACTGATCGAGAAGCATTGCGGAGGCGTCCGCGGCGGCTGGGACAACCTGCTCGCGGTCATTCCCGGCGGCTCCTCGGTGCGCTGCGTGCCCGCGGCGCAGATCATCGACTGCCCGATGGACTTCGACTCGCTCGGCAAGTTGCGCTCCGGCCTCGGCACGGCGGCGGTGATTGTGATGGACAAGTCGACCGACATCGTCCGTGCGATCGCGCGCTTGTCGTACTTCTACAAGCACGAGAGCTGCGGTCAGTGCACGCCCTGCCGCGAAGGCACGGGCTGGATGTGGCGCGTGGTCAGCCGGATGGCCGAGGGCCGCGCGCAGAAGCGCGAGATCGACATGCTGCTCGATGTGACGAAGCAGGTCGAAGGCCACACGATCTGCGCGCTCGGTGATGCGGCCGCTTGGCCGATCCAGGGCCTCATCGCCCATTTCCGCCCCGAGATCGAGCGTCGCATCGACCAGTATTCGGCTCACCCGCACAGCGAGCCTGTGCGCGCGGCGGCGGAGTAGGGGCATGGCCGAAGAGCCGGACAACCTGGTGCTGCAGATGCTTCGGGACATATGCGCCCGACAGGATCAGCACTCTGCTCGTTTCGACGAGATCGAGGCGGAGCTGAAAGAGGTTCGGCTGACGGTGACCAGTCACGACCTGCTCTTCGACGCCCTGGAAGAGCGCGTGGAGACGATCCGCGAGGGCACGGTGACGGCGATCGGATACGCCGTTCACGCCAGCCGAGGGCACGTCGACCTGCGCAAGCAAATCGCCGATCCGACGCTCCGGGTCGAAAAGCTGGAGGCGGGGAGATGAGGCGCGCAACGATCGACGGGGTTGCTGTCACCGAACGGCTCGCCTATTGGCGGTCCGGTCACGGGGCGAAGGGCGCATGAGCAAGATCAACATCGACGGCAAGGAAGTCGACGTTCCGGCCGAATACACGCTGCTTCAGGCCTGCGAAGCCGCCGGGGCGGAAGTGCCGCGGTTCTGTTTCCACGAGCGCCTGTCGATCGCCGGCAATTGCCGTATGTGCCTGGTCGAGGTGAAGGGCGGCCCGCCGAAGCCGACCGCCTCCTGCGCCATGGCGGTCCGAGACCTGCGCCCCGGCCCGAACGGCGAGCCGCCGGTCGTGCTGACCAACTCGCCGATGGCGCGCAAGGCCCGCCAGGGGGTGATGGAGTTCCTGCTCATCAACCACCCGCTCGACTGCCCGATCTGCGACCAGGGCGGCGAGTGCGACCTGCAGGACCAGGCGATGGCTTACGGCGCGGATTCGTCGCGCTTCGCCGAGAACAAGCGCGCGGTCGAGGACAAATACATTGGCGCCCTCGTCAAGACGGTGATGAACCGCTGCATCCAGTGCACCCGTTGCGTGCGCTTCGTCACCGAGGTCGCGGGCGTCCCCGAGCTCGGCGCGATTGGCCGCGGCGAGGACATGGAGATCACCTCCTATCTCGAGAGCGCGCTAAGCTCGGAGTTGCAGGGCAATGTCGTCGACCTTTGCCCGGTCGGCGCGCTGACCGCGAAGCCGACCGCTTTCCACGCCCGCCCGTGGGAATACGTCAAGACCGAGTCCGTCGACGTGACGGACGCGCTCGGGTCCGCGATCCGCATCGATTCGCGCGGCCGCGAGGTCGTGCGCATCCTCCCTCGCGTCAATGACGCAATCAACGAGGAGTGGATCTCCGACAAGACCCGCCATGTCGTCGACGGCCTCAAGACCCAGCGGCTCGACCGGCCCTATGTGCGGACGGACAGCAAGCTCAAGCCTGCAAGCTGGCGCGAGGCCTTCGCCGCGATCGCCGCGAAGGTGAAGGCGGCTCAGCCCTCCAGGATTGGCGCAATCGTCGGCGATCTCGCTGCGGTCGAGGAGATGTTCGCCCTCAAGGGACTGATCGGCAGGCTCGGCTCGCCGAACGTCGATTGCCGGCAGGACGGGTCGAAGCTGCATCCGAAGTTCGGCCGCGCCTCCTATCTCTTCAACTCGACCGTCGCCGGCCTCGACGCAGCCGATGCGATCATGATCGTGGGCTCGAACCCGCGCCTCGAATCGCCGGTGCTCAACGCCCGCATCCGCAAGCGCTGGCTCAAGGGCGGCGCGCTCATCGGCGTCATCGGCGAGCAGGCCGACCTCACCTACCGATACAATTATCTCGGCGCCGGGCCGGAGACTTTGGCCGGCTTCTCCGATCACCCGCCGCCTGAGAAGGAAAGGCCGATGCTTATCTTCGGCGCGGGCGGGTTCGCGAGGGCCGACGGCGAAGCGATCCTCGCGCTCGCCGCCAAGACGGCGCTGTCGCTCGGCGTCGTCAAGGACGGCTGGAACGGTTTCAACGTGCTGCACACAGCGGCCTCGCGCGTCGGGGGCCTCGATCTCGGTCTTGTGCCGGGGGAGGGCGGGCTCGACGCTCTGGCTATGGCGAAGGCCGGGGCGCTCGACGTGCTCTTCAACCTCGGCGCGGACGAGATCGAGATCCAGCCGGGCGCTTTCGTCGTCTACCTCGGCACCCATGGCGATCGCGGCGCGCATCGCGCCGACGTCATTTTGCCGGGCGCGGCCTACACCGAGAAGACCGGGATCTACGTCAACACCGAGGGCCGGCCGCAGTTTGCCGAACGCGCCGTGTTCCCGCCGGGCGACGCGCGCGAGGACTGGTCGATCCTGCGCGCGCTCTCCGACGCGCTCGGGGCGAGGCTGCCCTACGATTCGATGACGCAATTGCGCGCGGCCCTTGCGGCCGCCTATCCGCACCTCGTGCGGTTCGATCAGGTCGCCCCCGCCGACGCGGCCGGGCTGAGTGCGGCGGCGACGCTCGGCGGCGCGGTCGACCGAGCCGCGTTCGCGTCTCCGGTCAAGGATTTCTATCTCACCAACCCGATCGCGCGCGCCTCTCGCGTCATGGCCGAATGTTCGGCCCTGGCGCAGGGACGCATGCGGCAAGCCGCGGAATAGCCGCCGATGAGCAGCGCAACCCCCACCCGCCGCGGCTCGTCGTCCGGCCTCGCCCTGATTGGGGTTGGCGCGGTCGTGGCGATCGTCGTCGTCGTCGCCGTGATCTGGGCGCTCGCCAGCGGTGGTTTTTTCGCCGCACTTGGCCGCTGGCTGTACGAGACCGACATCGGATCGGCGCTCCGTTACATCATCGAGGCGCTGTTGCTGCTCGTTTGCGTTTTGCTGTCGACCGCGGTGCTCATTTACCTGGAGCGCAAGATCTGGGGCTCGGTGCATCTTCGGCGCGGCCCGAACGTGGTCGGCCCCTGGGGCGTGCTGCAGCCGTTCGCCGACTTCGGCAAGTTCATCATCAAGGAGCCGGTCATCCCGGCGAGCGCCAACAAGGGCGTGTTCGTGCTGGCGCCGCTGGTGTCGGTCCTTCTGGCCTTCGCCGGCTGGGCCGTGATCCCGGTCAACGACGGGTGGGTGGTCGCCGACATCAATGTCGGCATCCTCTACCTGTTCGCGGTGTCGTCGCTCGGCGTCTACGGCATCATCATGGCGGGCTGGGCGTCGAACTCGAAATACCCGCTCCTGTCCGCGCTTCGCTCAGCCGCGCAGATGGTGTCCTACGAGGTGTCGATCGGCTTTGTCATCGTCACTGTGCTCATGTGCGCCGGTTCGTTGAACCTTTCGGACATCGTGCGAGCGCAGGACACGCGCTTCGGCTTCCTCGGCTGGTACTGGCTCCCGCTTCTGCCGATGTTCATCATCTTCTTAGTCTCGGCGCTCGCGGAGACGAACCGTCCGCCGTTCGACCTGACGGAGGCCGAATCCGAGCTCGTCGCCGGCTACATGGTCGAATATTCGGCGTCGCTCTTCCTGCTGCAGTTCCTGACCGAGCTGGTCGCGGTCCTGCTGATGTCGTCGATGACGGCGACCCTGTTCCTCGGCGGCTGGCTGTCGCCGCTGCCGTTCCCGCCTTTCACCTGGGTGCCGGGAGTAATCTGGTTCCTGATCAAGGCTTGGAGCGTGGTCGTCTGCTTCTCGCTGGTGAAGGCGTTCGTACCTCGCTATCGCTTCGACCAGTTGATGCGCCTAGGCTGGAAAGTGTTTCTGCCGATCTCGCTGTTCATGGTCGTCATCGTCGCGGCCGTGCTCGAGTTCACCGGCCTCGGCGGCAACGTCTCGGGCTGAGGGAAGAGGAGAGGACCATGGCGCTGAGACTTGCGCAATCTGCCCGCTCGCTGTTCCTGGCCGAGTTCTTCGCGGCCTTCGCGCTGTCGGTTCGGTACATGTTCAAGCCGAAGGCGACGCTGAACTATCCCAACGAGAAGTCGCCTCTGTCGCCGCGTTTCCGCGGCGAGCATGCGCTCAGGCGCTATCCCAACGGCGAAGAGCGTTGCATCGCCTGCAAGCTGTGCGAGGCGATCTGCCCGGCGCAGGCGATCACCATCGAGGCGGGGCCGCGCCGCAATGACGGCACGCGACGCACGACCCGCTACGACATCGACATGACGAAATGCATCTACTGCGGCTTCTGCCAGGAGGCCTGCCCGGTCGACGCGATCGTCGAGGGACCGAATTTCGAATTCGCCACCGAGACTCGCGAGGAACTGTTCTATGACAAGGACCGGCTGCTCGCGAACGGCGCGCGCTGGGAGCGCGAACTCGCGCGCAACATCGCGATGAACGCGCCGTATCGGTAATCTCTCGCCCGCGAGAAGGGCGTCGCAGGACGCCGGGTCCGAACGACGGGCTTCGCGAGGGAGGGGCTGGGGTGATAGCAAGTCTTGGGTGAGGGCGCGAGCCCTCGCCCGGCGCTTTGCGGCGGCGCTTCCTGAATGGGGGAGACGGCGGCCGGGGCAGGGATTTTCAAGAGGCTGACGAGATGGCCGAGGCGGTTTTTTTCTGGATATTCGCGACGATCCTCGTCGTGTCGGCGTTCGCGGTCATCATAGCGCGAAACCCGGTTCACTCCGTGCTGTTCCTGATTCTCGCCTTCGTCTGTGCGGCTGGGCTCTTTCTCATCATGGGGGCGGAGTTCCTGGCGATGATCTTGGTCGTCGTCTACGTCGGCGCTGTGGCTGTGCTGTTCCTGTTCATCGTCATGCTGCTCGACGTGGACTTCGCCCGCATGAAGCAGGGGTTCGTCCAATACCTGCCGCAGGGCCTGCTGATCGCCTTCGTCGTCGGCGCCGAGCTCGTCTACGTCGTGTCGGGCTGGACCCCCTCGCCCAAGGCCGCCGCGGCCGCGACGCCGTCCGGCACGCTCTCCAACACCGCCGCGCTCGGCGAAGTGCTCTACACCCGCTACTTCTACTTCTTCCAGGCGGCGGGCATGATCCTGCTCACCGCCATGATCGGCGCGATCGTCATCACCCTGCAGCACAAGGCCGGCGTCAAGCGTCAGGACGTCGGCGCCCAGGTGGCCCGCACGCCCGAGACCGCGGTCGAGCTGCGCAAGGTACCCTCGCGCGTCGGCATCTGAAGGATCATTGCTATGGACCTTTCCGCCTATCTGATCCTCGCGGCGATTGTGTTCACGATCGGCGTCGCCGGCATCATCCTCAACCACAAGAACATCATCATCATTCTGATGTCGGTCGAGTTGATTCTGCTGGCGGTCAACATCAATCTGATCGCCTTCTCGACCTTCTCGGGCGACCTGACGGGCCAGGCCTTCGCACTGTTCATTCTGACTGTCGCGGCGGCGGAAGCGGCGATCGGCCTTGCGATCCTGGTCGCCTATTACCGCAACCGCGGCTCGATCGCGGTCGAAGACATCAATTCGCTGAAGGGCTGAGGGACCGATGTACGACCTGATCGTCTTTCTGCCGCTCTTCGGCTTCCTGATCGCGGGTCTTTTCGGCCGCTGGATCGGGGCGCGTGGTGCGGAATACGTCACCACCGGGTTCCTTGGGATCTGCTTCGTCCTGTCCTGGATCGCGTTCTTCCAGGTCGCCGGCGGGGCGGACGCGCACGTCCCGATCGCCAACTGGTTCACCTCCGGCAAGCTCGCCGTCGCCTGGGCGCTGCGCATCGACACGCTGACCGCGGTGATGCTGGTCGTCGTGACGACGGTCTCCTTTGTCGTGCACATCTATTCGGTCGGCTACATGGCCGACGATCCGTCGCGGCCGCGCTTCTTCGCCTACCTGTCGCTGTTCACCTTCGCCATGCTGATGCTGGTGACAGCCGACAACCTGGTGCAGATGTTCTTCGGCTGGGAGGGGGTCGGCCTCATGTCGTACCTCCTGATCGGCTTCTGGTACGACCGCCCATCAGCCAACGCGGCGGCGATCAAGGCCTTCGTCGTCAACCGCATCGGCGACTTCGGCTTCGCCCTCGGCATCTTCCTGACCTTTACGCTCACCGGTTCGGTGACGTTCGACCAGGTGTTCGCCGCGGCGCCCGGCTTGGCCGGCAAAACGTTCCACTTCATCGGCTTCGACTGGGACGCCTGGACGCTCGCTTGCCTGCTCCTGTTCATGGGCGCGATGGGCAAGTCGGCGC
>NZ_JBKQOT010000566.1:0-13442 GCF_052145395.1 Roseiarcus sp. | reverse complement strand
GTTTCGACGTCAATCCAGCACGGATCGAGGCGCTGCGCGCGGGGCGCGACGCGACGCTCGAACTGAGCGAGGAGGAACTGCGATCGGCGACGGGTCTGATCTATTCGCTCGACATTCGCGATCTCGCCGACTGCAACATCTATCTGGTCACCGTCCCGACGCCGGTCGACGAACACAAGCGGCCCGACCTCAGTCACTTGATCAGAGCCTCGCGCTTAATCGGATCCGTGCTGAAGCGCGGCGACATCGTCATTTATGAGTCGACAGTCTATCCCGGCGCTACCGAGGAAATCTGCATTCCGGCCTTGGAGAGCGTCTCGAAGCTCGCCTTCAATGTCGACTTCTTCGCGGGCTACAGCCCGGAGCGAATGAATCCGGGCGACAAGACGCGGCGCTTGCCGAACATCAAGAAGATCACCTCGGGTTCGACGCCAGAAGTCGCCGAGCGCGTCGACGCACTTTACCGTCTCATCGTCGTAGCCGGAACGCACAAGGCGCCGAGCATCAAGGTGGCCGAGGCCGCCAAAGTGATTGAAAACACCCAACGCGACGTCAACATCGCCATAGTCAACGAATTCAGCATGATCTTCAATCGATTGGGGATCGACACCGAGGCCGTTCTCGTCGCCGCCGGCACAAAATGGAACTTCCTTCCATTCCGTCCCGGCCTCGTCGGGGGGCACTGCACCGGCGTCGATCCTTACTACCTTAGCCAGAAAGCGATGGCGGTCGGCTACCATCCCGAGATCATCCTGGCGGCACGGCGGCTCAACGACGGCATGGGTCGCTACGTCGCCTCTCAGTTGATCAAGGCGATGGTGAAGGGTCGTATCCGTGTCGTGAACGCGCGCGTCCTGGTGATGGGTCTCGCATTCAAGGAAAACTGTCCCGATTTGAGAAACACCCGTGTCGTCGATTTTGTCCGCGAGCTGGCCGAGTTCAGCGTGACGGTCGACGTGTGGGACCCTTGGATCGCCGCGGAGGATGCGAAGCGCGAGTACGACCTCAACCTTGTCGCCCGGCCTGAGGCCGGCGCTTACGACGCGATCATAATCGCGGTCGCTCACGACGAATTTCGCGGCATGGGCGCCGAGCGCATTCGCGCCCTGGGTAAGGAGCGGCATGTGCTCTACGATTTGAAATATGTCCTCGCCGAGACGGAGTCCGACTTGCGCCTGTAGGCTTGCCTTCGAGCCTCGCGTTTCACCCCGCGCGATGGGCCGAGCGAGGGGGGGCGCCATTCACGGAAGTGCTATTAGATGCGTAATCGGAAATATGCGATGCTACGAGAAGTGTCCGCAAAAGAGCGACGCGCGGTCACCCCCTTTTGCCGGGACCTCAGGCGGTGATGTATTCGACCGACAAGGACTCAATTTCGGCTCGCGCTTTGCAGAAGTCGGGAGTCGTCGGCGTAGCGACAGTTTTCGCGGGCGCGCGCGCCGGCGCTGACTTTTTCCCCTATCTAACGCTGCTTGGCGCGGTCTTCATTTCGATTGGGCTGCACTTGGTGGCGACGTGGGCGATCGCCTCCGACGATCCCCCGGAGCGGCTGCTCAATACGTCGATCGGCCTCTTTCTTGCTATTCTGAGCGGTTACTATGTTCTGAAGCGGATTTCGGACTTTCCCAGCATGCAAGCTGTCGGCGCGATGCTGACGATCTTCACCGCTTCGTTCCTGATCGTGGTGTGCGCCCTTCTGCTGGCCGGAATCGAGCATCGGCCGCTGTCCCTCTTCACCGGCTATATCGTCACCGTGATCTGGTTCGCCGCGGCCCTCAGGCTCGGCGAGCGTCGGCGAAGGCCGCGGTTCGCCTTGGTGCCGATCGGCGAGGCGGCCTGCGTGCGTGCTCTTACTGGCGCGCGGTGGACGCTTGTCGACCCGTCGATGCCTCCTGATGCTTGCGACGGCGTCGTCATCGATCTGGGCGCGGATCTCGACGCAGAATGGCGAGCCTACCTCACGGCCTGCACGCTCGCGGGCATTCCCATCTATCACTTCAGGACGGTCTCCGAGGCACTAACCGGACGCCTTGAGATCGACTCTCTCTCCCAGAGCGCGTTGGCCGCTGTCGGCGCCAACCGTGGGTATGGCGTCTTTAAGCGCGTCATCGATTGGATCGCCGCCCTCGTCGCCGTAGTCGCGCTTGGTCCGTTTCTGCTACTTGTCGCGGTGCTGATTAGGCTCGATTCCAAGGGAGCCGCCCTGTTTCGTCAGACCCGGCGAACGAAGGGCGGGCAGCCGTTCACCATGTACAAGTTTCGTACCATGAGGGTGGCCGCCGCTGAGCCGGACTCTCTGCAGGACGCGATGACGCGTGATCGCGACCCGCGCATCACCCGCTTGGGCGCATTCCTGCGGAGGACCCGGATCGACGAACTGCCGCAGATTCTGAACATCTTCCGCGGCGAGATGAGTTGGATCGGGCCGCGCCCCGAAGCGGCGCCGCTGGCCGAATGGTACGAGCGCCAGTTGCCGTTCTACGGATATCGATACCTAGTCCGACCCGGCATCACCGGCTGGGCGCAGGTCAACCAGGGACACGTCACTGAGCTGGACGCCGTGCGCTCCAAGCTGCATTACGACTTATACTACGTCAAGAACTGCTCTATCTGGCTTGACATCCTTATCGCGCTCAAGACTATCAAGACGATCTTGACAGGGTTCGGCGCTCACTGACGTCATGCGGGAATTGACACATCGTTCCGACGCCGAGTCCCGATCCAATCGGGCAATCGCCTATCATAATGGCCTCGCAACGGGCTGGAGCGGCCGCTACGCTTCCGGCGGCTTCAGGAAGCGTGCCGACTTCTTTGGTCGAGAGGTTCTCCCGTTCCTCGCGCCGCGCGGTCGGTGGATCGACGTCGGCTGCGGGAGCGGCGTGTTCAGCCGCATTCTGGCCAATCACGGCGCCGACGTCCTCGGCGTCGATGGCTCGAGCGAGATGATCGAAGCCGCGCGCGCAGGCGGGGGCGAGCCAGCGCCCCGCTACGAAGTCCGCACGATCGAGTCGCTCGAAGTCGAACCCGCCGGCTGCGACGGCGTTCTGTGTCTCAGCGTGATCGAATATCTCGACGATCCCATCGCTGGCCTCGCGATCCTGACACGCCTGCTGCGGCCGGGCGGCGCTCTCGTCCTTTCGGCCCCAAACCGGCGTTCCGGCCTTCGCCGTGCGCAGTCGGCGCTGCGGGCGTTGGCCTTGCGCGTCGGGGCAAAGGCTTTCGATTACCTCGAATGTTCCCGTAACGCATGGTCGAAGCACGAACTCGCCGCCTTCGCCGACTCTGGCGGTCTCGACGTCGACGCGATTCTCGGCTTCGACCCAATACTACCCAGTGCGCTGGCGCGCTTCGCTTCGCCGAGCCTGTGGTTCCTTATCGCCAGCCGCCGTCCGCCGAAATGCTGAGACGCCGACCGGTCGTCCTCACTGTGAGGCGGCCGCGCGGCGTGCGTCGAGGAAGACGATAGCCTCCTCGACGATCCGCTCCGCTGCCCGTCCGTCCCAGAGCTTTGGAACGCGGCCGCGCTTGCCGCCGGTGCGCAGGACATCCGCGACGGCGGCCTCCAAAGCGGCGGGATTGGAGCCGACGAGCGTGTTGGTCCCCTCATCGATCGTCACCGGTCGCTCGGTGTTTTCGCGCACCGTGACGCATGGCACGCCGAGCGCTGTGGTCTCTTCCTGAACTCCGCCGCTATCGGTGGTGACGACGCGTGCTTCCCGCATCAAGCCGAGCGAACGTAGATAGCTCAACGGATCAGTCGCGAGCATATGCGGCGACGCGAGCCGCTCCGCCAGCCCGAACCTGACAAGATTGGCGCGCGTGCGTGGATGGACGGCGAAGACAATCGGCAGATCGGAAGAGAGGCGAACCAGAGCGTCGACGAGGCCCGCGAGGCTGACGGGATCGTCGACGTTGGAGGGTCGGTGCAGGGTCGCGAAACCGAAGCCCTTCGTGGCGACCGCGGAGCGAAACGCGGGCGAGGCGCCGATCTCGCAAAGGCAATCCTTCGCTGGCACAGCGTGATCGAGGCAGGCGTAGAGCGTGTCGATCATCACGTTGCCGACCAGCTTGATGCGCTCTGGTGCGATCCGTTCGGCGGTCAGGTTGGCGACACCGTCGCGTTCGCTGACGAAATGCAGGTCCGACACTTGATCGACGACGAGCCGGTTGATCTCCTCGGGCATGCCGCGATCGAAGCTGCGCAGGCCCGCCTCGACGTGGGCGACGGGAATCCTGAGGTAGCTCGCCGTGAGTGCGGCGGCGACAGTCGAATTGACGTCGCCGACCACGATCATCAGATCCGGCCGCGCCTCGACGAGGAGCGGTTGCAGGGCGAGCATCACGCGCGCCACGACCTCGCCGCCGGTGCCGGAGCCCACCTTGAGATTTACGTCGGGCTCGGGAATGCGCAACTCCTCGAAGAACACGCGGTCCATCCAAAAATCGTAGTGCTGCCCGGTGTGGATCAGGCGCAAGTCGCACTCTGTTCGCGCCTGCAGCGCCTTGACGATAGGGGCTATTTTCACGAAATTCGGCCTGGTCCCGACGACGCAGTAGATACGGTGGAGCTTGCGGTCGGTCATCGTGGGTTCACGTGCTCTCGTTCAAGGGGGAAACGGGGTGCCGGCGCGTGAGCTTTCGGCCCAACGGCCGTCTCCCGGGAGTGCATAAATGCGTATCCTGTTTTTCTCGCACTACTACGAGCCGGAGGTCAACGCGCCGGCCTCGCGCACCGCCGAGCATTGTCGCGCTTGGGTCGCGGCCGGCCATGACGTGACGGTGGTGACCTCCGCGCCGAACCATCCCCAGGGTCAAGTGTATCCCGGCTACCGCAACCGCTGGTTCCAGACCGAGACGATCGCCGGGGTCCGGGTCGTGCGCATCTGGACGCTGCTCGCCGCCAACGAAGGATTCGCGCGGCGGATCTTCAACTACCTCTCTTATCTCACCTCGGCGATCGTCGCGCTGCCGCGCCTGCCCAAGGCGGATGTCGTCGTCTCGACCTCGCCGCAATTCTTCTGCGGGCTCGTCGGACTGTTCGCTGGGCCGTACAAGCGCGCGCCTTGGGCGCTCGAGATCCGCGATCTTTGGCCGGAGAGCATCGTCGCGGTCGGCGCCATGCGCAAGGGCCGCGCGATCCGCTTCCTCGAATGGCTAGAGGGTTTCGCCTACCGGCGCGCGGACGCGGTGGTCTCGCTCACGCGTTCCTTCGTGCCCCACATCGCAGAACGCCGCGGGACCGCAAAAGGCGTTGTCGTCTTTTCGAATGCGGCGGACCTCGGCGCCTTCGTCAGGAGCGGCGACGGCGGCGCCGTGCGGCGGGCGCTGAGCCTGGAGGGTAAATTCATCGGCGCCTATGTCGGCACGCACGGTATGGCGCATGGTCTGACGACGATCCTCGACGCCGCGGAGATTCTGAAAGACGATCCACGGTTCGCGTTCTTGATGGTCGGCGATGGCGCAGAACGGCCGCGGCTCGAAGAAGCGCGGGCGAAGCGCGGGCTCGCCAATGTGCTCATCCTCGGCCAGCGTCCCAAGTCCGAGATGCCCGGCGTCTGGAGTGCGACCGACGCGAGTCTCATCCTGCTCAAGCGATCCGATGCGTTCAAGAAGGTCCTGCCGTCTAAGATGATGGAGGCGATGGCGATGCGTTGCCCGATTATCCTCGGCGTCGAAGGCGAGGCACGCGACGTGCTCGAGGAGGCGAACGCCGGCATCGCCATCCCGCCCGAGGATGCCAGCGCGCTCGCCGCCGCGATGCGTTCGCTCGCCGACGACCCCAAGCGCGCTGCGGCCTATGGCGGCGCCGGGCGCGCCTACGCCGACGCGCATTTCGATCGCGCCGAAGTCGCGGCGCGATATCTACGATTTCTCGAGGACGTCGCCGCGCGGCGACCGATTCGCGAAGCAAGGCGCGACGCCGCCACGCGGTCGGCGGCCGAATGAGCGATCCGATCGGACGATTGCGGCGCTCACTCGCCTTCGCTCGCCATGTCCCGCCGAGGCAGGCGTTGCGCCGCATCGCGCTCTCCGCGCGCCGGGCGTGGCGCGAGCAGCTTGGAGCGCAGACCGCAAGCGTCGACGCCGCAACTGCGTCGAAGCTCCCACTGCCGATCTTCCCGCCCCGCTCGGGCATGATCGAATGCGGGCCGCGTGGCCTCGTCCTCACGTTTCTGGGACGGGCGGTCACGATGCCACCCGCAGCAATCGACTGGCAAGCGCCGAGCCGCGCGCCCGAGCATCAGTTGTGGCGGATGCATCTGCATTACATGGAATATCTCGAGGAGGTCGACGATCCCCTGCTCGCCGCGCTTATCGAGGATTGGATTCGCGCCAATCCTCCGGCACGCGCTGGCGCGTGGAAGGACAGCTGGAACTCTTACGCGTTGTCGATCCGGGCCGTCGTCTGGATGCAGCAACTTGCCCTGCGCGGCGAGCGGATCGCCCCGTCAACGCGCGCGCAGGCCGTAGTGAGCCTCGCGGCGCAGCTCGCAAACCTCGAAAGCGAGCTCGAGACCGACATCGGCGGCAACCACCTCATCAAGAACCTCAAGGCGCTGCTGTGGGGCTCTGCGTTCTTCCGCGGGGCCGCCGCGCAGCGCTGGCGGCGCACCGGGTTGCAGCTGCTCTCCGCCGCGCTCGAGGCTCAGATCCTCTCCGACGGCGTCCACTTCGAGCGCTCGCCCTCCTACCACGCCCAAGTCTTCGCCGATCTCCTCGAATGCCGCCACGTTCTTGGACCCGACGACGCCCCGCCTGCGCTCGAGGCCCGGCTTCGCGCCATCGCGCAGGCCACCGCTGACCTCGCCCACCCCGACGGGCTGGTTGCGCAGTTCAACGACGCGGGGCTCCACATGGCCTACCCGCCGCGGACCTGCCTCGACGTCTTCGATCGGCTGTTGGGCAAGCGTCCGGCGCCGCGCGCCTCCTTCGTGTTTCCAGCAGCCGGATATTTTGGGCTGCGGTCGGGCGACACACTCTTCATCGCCGATTGCGGCCGGATCGGTCCCAACGCTCTGCCCGCCCATGCGCATGGCGACGCTCTGTCCTTCGAATGGTCGGTGGCGGGCGAAAGGCTGATCGTCGATCCCGGCGTCTTCGAATATATCGCCGGTCCGCGGCGTATGGCAGCGCGATCCGCGGCCACGCACAACACCCTGTGCTATGACGGTCTCGATCAGGCGGAGTTTTTTGGCGCGTTTCGCTGCGGACGTCGGCCGAACGTCACGGTGCTGGCCTTTGACGCCGACGATTCGCATCTCGTGCTGAAAGGGACGCATGATGGATTTGGCGCCGCGGCGCGTCATGTCCGACACTTCGAGGTCGAGCCCGGGCGAATGCGGATCGTCGACGCTTTCGATGCGCCGCCCGGGCGCCCGGCCCGCCTCGGCTTTCTTCTGCACCCGGAGGCCGAGGTCACCCGCGCCGGCGACGGGCTTCTCATCGCGCGCGGGTGCGCACGCGTCGAGATGCGATGCGACGTCGCCATGACGGTTGAGGGCGCCGTCTGGTGGCCGGATATGGGCGTCGAGCGACCGACGCGGCGTGTCACGGTCGCACCGGACGGCGCGCGCCGCCGCGTCGTTACGATTTTCACATTGCGAACGGCAGAGGATTACGGGAAACCGGCGCGAACTCCCCCAGTCCTCCCACCGGAGGCGTCTTGAAGCAGGTCCAGCAGAACTACCGCAGCGGCGAGTTGAAGGTCACCGAGGTTCCGGCCCCTGTCGTCGGCGACGGAGAGATCCTCGTCGCGACGCGCGTGTCGCTCATCAGCGCGGGTACCGAGCGGCAGTTGATCGAGCTGGCGAAATCCTCGCTCGTCGGAAAGGCGGCGGCGCGGCCGGATCTCGTTCGGCGCGTCCTCGCCAACGTGCGGCGCGAGGGGGTGAGGCCGACGCTCGACAAGGTGTTCGCGAAGCTCGACACGCCGATCCCGCTCGGCTACAGCCTCGTGGGCGAGGTGATCGGGATCGGGCGCGGCGTCTATGGGCATTCGCTCGGCGACCGCGTCGCCTGCGCAGGCGCCGGCCTCGCCAATCACGCCGAGATCAATGCGACGCCGAAAAACCTGACCGTGTCGGTCCCCCCGGGCGTCGACGACGAGGACGCGAGCTTCGTGACGCTCGGCGCCATCGCGCTCCAGGGCGTCCGTCTCGCGGCGCCGACCCTCGGCGAAACGATGGTGGTGATGGGCCTCGGCCTCATCGGTCTGTTGACGACGCAGATCCTCAAGGCCAGCGGCTGCCGGGTGATCGGTTACGATCCCAAGCCTGAACGCGCCGCGCTCGCCAAAGTGCTCGGCGCCGATGTCGCAGTGAGCGACTCGCTCCCAGGAGTGGTGGCGAACCGCACAGGCGGCTTCGGCGCCGACGCGGTGATCGTCACCGCGTCGTCGAAGTCGAGCGAGCCCGTCAACACGGCGGCCGAGATCAGCCGGATGAAGGGACGCGTCGTCGTCGTTGGCCTCGTCGGCCTCACGATCGATCGCGACGCCTTCTACAAGCGCGAACTCGAGCTGAAGTTGTCGATGTCCTACGGACCCGGCCGCGGCGATCCTGCTTACGAGATCGCCGGCCGCGACTATCCGCTGCCTTATGTGCGTTGGACCGAGCAGCGCAACATGTCGGCCGTCCTCGGCCTGATCGAGGAAGGCAAGGTCACCCCGAAGAAATACGTCACGCACCGCTTCCCGATAGCCGACGCCGAGAAGGCCTACGAGCTGATGCAGAGCGGCGCGCCGCATCTAGCGATGCTGCTCACCTACCCCGGCGACGTCTCCCGCGCGACCCGACCGCCAGAGGCGCAGCCGGCGCGTGCGACGAAAGGCGAACTCGGCGTCTCGTTCATCGGCATGGGCAATTACGCCCGCTCCGTGCTGCTACCAAAGGCGCGCGGCGCCGAGTGTGTTCGGCTCGAGAGCGTCGTCACCAAGACCGGCATCAGCGCCGGCCATGCGAAGGACAAGTTTGGGTTCGCTCGCGCGGCGACCGATCCAGCCGCAGCGATCGACGATCCGGCGACCGACGCCGTCTTCATCGCCACCCGCCACGACACCCACGCCTCGCTCGCGGCGCGCGCCTTGCGCGCGGGCAAGCACGTGTTCTGCGAGAAGCCGCTCGCGATCGAGCGCGCCGGGCTCGGCGATTGCATCGAGGCCGCGCGGCACGCGGCGGGCATTCTGACGGTCGGCTTCAACCGGCGCTTTGCGCCGTTGCTCGTGGCGGCGCGCCAAGCGCTCGAGCCGCGCTCCGGCCCGCTGATGATGCTTTATCGCGTCAACGCGGGGGTCATCGCGCCGGAGAGCTGGATCCAACGCGAGGAAGGCGGTGGCCGCATTCTCGGCGAGGTCTGCCATTTCGTCGATGCGCTGACCTATATGTGCGGCGCGCTGCCGGTCGAAGTCCAAGCGGTCTCGGCGGCCGGACGGCCGGACGCAGTATCGGCGATCGTGAAATTTGCGGACGGCTCGGCCGGTACGATCGTGTACACGTCGCTCGGCGATCCCGGCGCGCCGAAGGAATATGTTGAGGCCTTCGCGGACGGGCGTGTGATCCGGCTCGACGATTATATCGGCCTGACTGTCGACGCGGGCGGCCGGCGTAAAGCGACGAAGGGCGCGCAGGACAAGGGCCAGGCGCAGCTCGTCGCCGCCTTTCTCGCCGCCGCGCGTGGCCGCGGGCCGGCCCCGATCCCGCTTGCCGAGATCGAAGCGGTGAGTTTCGCGACGCTCGCGATCGAGGAGGCGTTGCGCAGCCCTTGAACACCATCCCGACCAAGCTGCCGATCACCGCGATCATCCTCGCCTTCAACGAGGAGGTTCACATGGCGCGCTGCCTGACGCGCCTTTCCGCCTGGGTCGAGCGTGTTGTCGTGATCGACAGCTTCTCGCGCGACAGGACCGTCGAGATCGCGCGGGAGCTGGGCGCCGAAGTGCTGCAGCACCCGTTCAAGAACCACGCCGACCAATTCCGCTGGGGACTCGCAGCCGCGACGCCGACGACGCCCTGGGTGATGCGGATCGACTGCGACGAATATTTCGAGGAGACCGCACCGGCCGCGCTTGCCGCTTTGCTGCCCGGCTTGCCGGATGAGGTCGCGGGCGTGACCGTCAAGCGCAAACTCATCTTCCGCGGCCGCTGGATTCGCCATGGCCGCTACTATCCGACCTTCCTCTTACGGATCTGGCGCAACGGCGCCGGCGAGGTCGAACAGCGCTGGATGGACGAGCACATCGTTCTCAATCGCGGAAGCGCGAGGCTGCTCGAGGGCGCAGATCTCGTCGACCACAATCTCAACGACCTCGATTCCTGGACCGCCAAGCACAATCGCTATGCGACGTTGGCGATGGTCGACACTCTCAACCGTGAATATTCGCTCTTTGCCGAAGATATGCGCATCGAGGGCTCGGCCGGCGCCGCCCGGCGCAACCGTGTCCTGAAAAACTCCGTCTATGGCCGTGCGCCGCTTTATTTGAGGGCGGTGGCGTTGTTCATCTATCGCTATGTGTTCCGCCTAGGCTTTCTCGACGGTAAAGTCGGCTTCGTGTTCCACTTCCTGCACGGCTTTTGGCTCTTCATGCTGATCGACGCCAAGCTCGACGAGGCGCGCGACGCAATCGCCGCGCACGGTCTCGAAGCGTTCAAACGGCGCCTTGCCGAAACGCAGCGGATCGAGCTGTGATCGAGACGGCGCATCGCCCCGTCGTGCTGACCTTGCTCGGCTGTTTCTGGCCCGGCAACGATTCCAGCGGTCCCAATCAGAGTTTCATTTCGCTCGCTCGCGCGCTTGGCGACACGTTCGAATTCCGCGTCGTCGCGCGCGATGGTGCGACCGGAGCGCCGAGCGCACCAGCCGATGTCGAGCGTTGGATCGATCTCGGCTACGCCAAGGCGCGCTATCGGCGGGTCGGCCGCCTTGGCGCGAGAGGCCTCGGACGCTTGATCGCGCACACGCCGCACGACTTACTCTGGCTCAACAGCATGTTCGACCGCGAGTTCTCGCTGCCGACGCTTGCGCTACGACGGCTCGGCCTCATCGCACGCAAGCCTACGCTGCTGTCGCCGCGCGGCGAATTCGGCCTTGGCGCGCTCGATCTCAAACCTAACCGCAAGCAGCTTTTTCTCGCGGCCGCATGCAGGCTCGACCTCTGGCGCGGTGTCACCTTACATGCAACCAGCGAGGCGGAGGCCGCCGACATCGCGCGCGGGCCGGCGGCTGGACGCCCGGTCGTCATCGCCCCCAACATCCGCCTCGTCGCCGAGACGCCCGCCTACGCGCCGAGCGCGAACGGGGCGTTGCGCGTCGCCTTCGTCGGCCGCATCGTGCCGGTAAAACAGTTGGATTTCGCGCTCGACTCGCTTGGAAAATTGGGATCGCGCGTCGATTTCGACATCTACGGGCCGGCCGAAGACGAAGCGTATTGGCGCCAGTGCCGCAAGCTCATCGCGGCCCTGCCTGAAAACGTCCGCGCGACGTGGCGTGGCGAGACCGCGAATGCGGAGATTCTCAGGCGGATGGCGCAGACCGATCTCTTTTTCCTGCCGACCGCCGGCGAGAATTTTGGCCATGCGATTTTCGAGGCTCTGGCCTGCGGCGTTCCGGTCCTCGTCAGCGACCAGACACCGTGGCGAGGCCTTGCCGCTCGGCGCGCCGGTTGGGACCTCCCACTCGCCGCGCCGGAAATGTTCGTCGAAACGATTGAGGCGTTCGCGGCCATGCCTGAAGACCGGCGGACGGCGTTCCGTCGGGGCGCGCGGGCGGTGGCGCAGGACTACGTCGAGCACAGCGGCGCGATCGAGCGCAACCGCGAGATGCTGCGCGCGCTCTTGCGCGAGGGCGCCAGCCGATGAGCGAAAGGAAGCGCCTTGCGGTCGTCGTCTCGCATCCGATCCAGTATTTCGTTCCGCTCTATCGGGCGCTCGCGGCGGAGCTATCTCTCGATCTCCATGTGCTGTTCGCCTCGCGCATCGGTCTCGATAAGACCTTCGATCCGGTGATGGGCGTGCCAGTTGCTTGGGCGACCGACCTCACCGACGGATATTCGCACGAATTCTTGCTGGAGGCGGGGCGGATCGATAAGGTCGGCTTTCGCGACGTCGACAATCCGAGCGTGTCCGGCGCGCTGCGGCGTTTCGCGCCGGACGCCGTGATTCTACACGGCTATGCGATGTTGACAATGCTGCGTGCGCTGGCCTGGTGCCGCGTCCACGGCGTCAAGGCGATCCTCCTCTCGGACAGTTCCTCGCACGGCGCGCCTGCCGGCCCGCGCCGATGGGCGAAGATGATGATCGCGCCGCTGCTGCTGCGACAATACGGCGCGGCGCTCACGATGAGCGAGCGCGGCGAGCGGCATCTCGCGAGTCTCGGCTATCCGAGCAACCGCATGTTCCGCACGCCGGTGATGATCGATGCAGGCTTCTGGAGCGCTCGGGGCGAACGCGCGCGGCTGCGCGCCGTGGAGCGGTCGCGGCTCGGGCTCGCCGAGGACGCGTTTGTCGTGCTCTATGTGGGCAAGCTCTATCCGGGCAAACGCGTGTTCGACGCGCTGCGCGCGCTCGAAGAGTTCAAGGACGAGCGGTTTGGCGTCGGGGTGGTCACGCTGCTGGTCGCCGGCGACGGCATCGAGCGCGAGGCGCTGCGGCGATTCGCCATGGAGCGTGGCCTCGACGTCCGCATGCTCGGATTCGTCAACGTCGATGCGCTGCCGCAGTTCTATGCCGCAGCCGACGCGCTGGTCCATCCCGCCGAAAGCGAACAGTACGGGATGGTGGTAGTGGAGGCCGCGGTGGTTGGCCTTCCCTTAATCCTCAGCGACCGGATCGGTGCCGTCGGCGCAAGTTCGATCGCGCGGCCCGACGTCAATGCGCTTGTCTACCCTTGCGCCGATATCGGCGCCCTCTCCCGCGCAATGGCGTCCCTGCGAAACGACGTGGGGCTTCGCGCCCACATGGGCGCAGCCTCGCTGACGATCTCGGCCGACCACTCCGGCCCTGAAAGCGTCCGCGCGGTTCTGAGGGCGGTTGCGTGTTGAAGCGGCGCATTGTCAGACTAATGTTTGACGCGATACCGCTCCTGTTACACTGATCCGGTCTCGTAGATGGTGGAACAGATCGCGCAAATCACGGGCCAATATACCGCAGATCAAGGTGTCAGGCCGCCGCCTCATTCTTTCGTTCTCTTCTTCTCGAACGTAATCGTAATAGCTTAGGCTGGCATCGATTTCAACAGTGACCAAGCTTAACCTTAGCTTCGATTTGTATTTCGATTATTATTTTGGTGCCATTCACGCGGTCAATGTTCTTACCTCACTGGTGTGCGTAGGTCCTCACTGATTTTGTATCCGCTGGGCTCGCACGTTTACGGGGTCTTAGAAGGCTAATTTCTAATGCGAACAATGCGGGGTTCGTTCAGGGTCGTTCAGTTCTCTGACCTTTAATGGC
>NZ_JBKQOT010000565.1:0-5155 GCF_052145395.1 Roseiarcus sp. | reverse complement strand
TTCGAACATCTCGATCCGTATCGTGTCGCCCGGGAAGGCCGGCGCCGCGAAGCGCGTCGCCATCGAGGCAATCGCCTCCGGACGGCGCGGCTGAAACCGTTTGAGGACCGCCCGGCAGGCGAGTCCGAACGTATTGAGGCCGTGCGAGATGGGACGGTCGAAGCCGGCGTTGCGGGCAATATCCGGATCGGCGTGGATCGGCATGTAGTCGCGACTCGCCTGACGGTAGAGCAGGGCCGCCTGCGCGGATGTCTGGAAATCACAGACGGCGGCGGGATCGGCGATCTCGTCCAGAGGCCGCGTCAGTTTCAAAGGGGTCCCAAATCCGCCGCAGCCGCCGTCGTCGCGCAGAAACTCCGTGGATCGGAGGCTCGCGAGCGGCTCTCCAGTCGCCTCGTCGAACAAGTCGTGCGCCGTATGGACGATTGCGCCGCGGTCGGCCCCCTTGTCGTCCACAGCGACAATCCGATGCTCGGCGCGAACCCGGCCCTCGACCGCGAGAGGACGAATGAGCGAGAAAGTCTGCTCGCCATGCAGAATGCGCCGCCAGGCAATCCTGGTTTCCGGCTCCTTGTGCCAGAACGGCGGCCAGCACAGGGTGACGCACTGGCTTGGGACCGCGAGCGGTCCGCGACCTTCATAGACATAGGGCAGTTCGTCCTCGTCGAGCGGATCCTGACCCATGCCGAGGCTCAAGGCGTAGAGCGCGCTGTCGCGGGCGTCGTAGCGCTGCACGATCGGCGCGAACTGAAGCCCGCGGACATGTTCGAGATTCATGGCCGGACGCCCTCTCGGTCAGGCTGTAGGCGCCAGCAGGCACTCCTGCGCCGCGCTGGCGACGAGATCGCCGGCGCGGGAAAAGACGCGGGCAGTCGCCAGGCCGCGACCGAAGGCGCCGCTCGGGCTTATGCAATCGAAAAGAAGCCACGCGTCGGAGCGCAACGACCGGTGGAACCAGATCGTGTGATTGAGGCTCGCCACGTAGAGCCTCGCGTCCCGCTCGGCCATGGCGCTCACGTGGGCGATGCAGGCGGCGAAATTGATCCAATAGTCGGAAAGATAGGCGAAGGCGGCGGCGTGCAAATCGGGACCGTCGCCGAGCGTCTGCCGCAAGCGGATCCAGAAGCGCATCCGCGGCTCCGCGTACTTCCCGGGCAGGAGGTCCTCGACGAAAGGCGCGCGCATGTCGATCGCCCGGTGCGGGCGATACATGTAGTTCAGCGTCCGTTCGACGTCCCGAACGCCGGGGTGGTCGATGTGTTCCAGCGCCGGGCAATCCTCAGGATTGCGGTCAAGCCCGCAATCGGAAGGCGGCGGCGCCTCATGGGCCGGCGACTCCAAAGCTTTGGCGAAGGTGACGCAGGCGTCGCAGAGGATGCGGCCTGCTCCCTGCAGGCCGCGCACGTTGCGCGCCGAGAACCGTTTGCCCTCCTGAAGGGTCTGAACTTCGAAATCGATCGCCTGATCGGGAAGACCGCCCGCGGCGAAGACAAGCTGCAGGCAGGATGCGAACCTGTCTTTCGACACCGTCTCGGTCGCCGCCGACAGGGCCTGTCCCAGGATCTGCCCGCCGTAGACTCTTCCGTGCTCGTTCGTTTCCGCGCACTGCGATCGAAAGCGGCTCGCGGACATTTGCGCAAGCCCGAGCAGATCGCCGATCTCGCGTCCGTCCCATTCCGGCGGCTTTTCCCGCTCGGACGGGATTTTGGGCTCGGCGCTCAGGGTGTCCATTTGTGGTGTCCCGTTTCATTGACGCTGACGACGCCAAAGCGCCCGTCGTCGAAATGCCTCAGGCGGGTCAGGGAGCCGTAGTCGACAAGAAATCGCGTGATGCTTTCCAGCCCGAGCGCATGCGAGAGCACGACGTTGATCGGCAGGCCATGGGTGAAGACCGCGACAATGGCCGTGGCCGGTTCGTTTGCTACGGTCGCCGCGAGCGCGCCGAGCACGCCGGCCCGGAAGGATGCCGGATCGCCGCCAAGATAGACGATCGGGTCGGCGAGGAAGCGCGACCATGCCTCTGCGCCCTCGGCGCGCAGCGTCTCCGTGGAGCGGTATCGAATCGCCCCGCGATCCGCCTCCGCCCAATCGTCGATCGTTTCGATCGAAAGGCCGAGGCGCTCGGCGAGAGGTTCGGCGGTCTGGCGCGCGCGCTGAAGCGGACTTACGACGATGCGGGTCACGCCTTCGGTTTCGAGAAGCCGCGCCGCCGCCCGCGCCTGCCGCCACCCGTCCGCACTGAGCGGGGGATCGTGCGGCGCCTCCGCGTCGTCTTCATTGGGGCGTCCGTGGCGAATGAGGATGAGGCGCATGGGGTCAGCTCTGGGCCAGCGCGCCGGTCGCTTCAAGCGCTTCGATCGCACCGGGCGAGAGGCCCCAGTCGGAAAGCGCCTCGCGGCTGTCGCGGCCCGGCGACGGGGCGGCGCGCCGCAGCGCGCCCGGCGTCAGGCTGAAGCGCGGCGCAGGAGCCGGATGAGTCACGCCGTCGAAGGCGACATGGGCGCCGCGCGCCCGCATGTGGGGATGGTTCGGCGCTTCATCGATGGAGAGGGCGGGCGCAAGGCACGCGTCGCGTCCGGCGGCGCGCTCGACCCATTCATCGCGCGTCCGCGTCCGGAAGACGACTGCGAAGCGCTCGCGCATTGCCGCCCACGCGCTGCGATCGTTCTGGTCCGGCAGGTCTTCCGCCGCGAGTCCCATGCAGGCGATGAGGTTGGCGTAGAAGTGCGGTTCGATAGCGCCGACCGCGATCCATTTCCCGTCTGCGGTCTCATAGCAACGGTAGAACGGCGCGCCGCCGTCGACGATGTTGTCCGTCCGCCGATCCGTCCATACGCCCAGCTGGCGGAACGCCTGGAAAGCGGACATGAGATGCGTCACCCCATCCACCATCGCGACATCGAGCGCCTGGCCCTCCCCGGTTTCGCGCGCATGGAGCACGGCCGCAAGAATTCCGACCGTCAGATAGAGCCCGCCGCCGCCGAGGTCGGCCACGAGATTGAGCGGCGGGGGAGGCGGGCGATCGGCGTCTCCGAGCGCATGGAGCGCACCGGTGAGGGCCAGATAATTGATGTCGTGGCCGGCTTCTTGCGCGAGCGGCCCCTCCTGGCCCCATCCGGTCATACGGGCGAAGACCACGCGGGGATTCGCGGCGAGGCAGACGCCGGGGCCGAGGCCCAGCCGTTCCATGACGCCGGGACGGAAGCCCTCGATCAGGGCGTCCGCCTTTGCGACCGCCGCGAGAACCGCATCGATCGCCGCGCGCTGTTTGAGGTCGAGCGCGACCGAGCGTTTGTTGCGATTGTAGAAATCGAACCGCGCTGGCGTCTCGGGTTCGGCGCTTGGCTTGGGGATCCGGTCGATGCGGAGAATGTCGGCGCCGAGATCGCCGAGCAGCGCTCCGGCGAAGGGAGCGGGTCCGATCCCGCCCATCTCGACGACCCGAAGGCCGGATAACGGTCCAGTCACGTCGCAAGATCCTTTCCACGATAGAGGCCGAGCCCGTCGGCGCGAGAGGCGAGCGCGCGTAGCCAGGGCGACGGAGAGAACCGGTCGCCATGAGTCTCGGCCAAATGGTCCAGGGCCTCGATGAACGCCTGAAAGCCGAAATGTTCGACCCAGCCCAGGACGCCGCCCTCGGCCTTCGAAAATCCGAGTCCGAGAACCGATGCGAGGTCCGCGTCGTCGGCGCTGCGGATGACGCCCTCCTCGAGGCAGCGCAGGGCTTCGCGGGCCTCGGCCGCGAGGAGCCTCAGCCGGATCGCCTCGGGTTCGGGCTGCGCCGCGGAGACGGGAAGGAGGGCGCTCAATCCCGGCCAGGGTTTTCGAGGGCCATTGCTCGGCCAGTCGAAGAACCCGCCGCCCGCGCGCCGGCCGGATCGCCCCGCTGCCATCAGCGCCGCGAGCGTCGGCTCCGCCAGCGGTCGGCAGAAGCGCAGGTCGAGGCCGTCTGCGCGGGCCTGCCTGGCTTGCGAAAGGTTCAGCGCGACGCCCGTCTCGTCCAGCATGGCGAGCGGGCCGAGCGCGCGGCCGTTGGCGATCGCCGCGGCCTCGATCGATTCGACCGTGATGCCTTCGGCCGCCATCGCGACGGCCTCGTCCAGATAAGCCGCAAAGACACGGGTCGCGAAGAAACCGGGACCGTCACGCACGAACACCGGCTTTTTTCCCGCCCCGCGGACGAGGTCCAACGCGCTTGCGACGACGGCTTCGGCGGTCTGAGGCCCCGCCACCACCTCGACCAGAGGCATACGTTCCGCCGGGGAAAAGAAATGCAGCCCGAGGAAGCGGGAAGGATCGGCGAGCGTCTTCGCGAGCCCTCCGATCGCCAGCCCCGACGTATTGCTCGCAAGAATCGCATTGGGCGCGGCCTTCTCTATTACCGCAAGGACTTCGTTCTTCAGCGTGCGGTCCTCCTGCACGCTTTCGATCACGAGGTCGCAAGTTCTGAGGCTGGCGCCGATTGCAGCAGGCTCGACCTTCGCGAGGAGATTGGCGCTTGCAGCGGGGTCCAGCCGGCCGCGGGCGACCTGCCGCGCCAGCGAGGATGCGAGCCTATCGCGTCCGCAACGCGAAGCTTCTTCGTCGCGCCCGGAGAGGACCCCGCCGGCGCCGGCGGCGGCGAAGGCCTGCGCGATGCCAAGACCCATCAGGCCCGGACCCACCACGCCGACGCGGGGGGAAAACTCATCGGTGGAAGCGGACGGCGTCATCGAGCGAAGCGCGTCCGACGCGCGCGGCGTTGGCCTTCACGTCCGGATCTTCATAGCCGAACGAAACGCCGAACAGGAGCTTCTGGTCCTCGGGCGCGCCGAGATGCTGGCGCACGATATCGGGGTAGAGGCTCAGAGCGCCCTGCGCGCAGGACGCAATCCCCCGGGCGGTCAGCGCGAGCATCAGGGTCTGCGCGTACATGCCGATGTCGGCGGCTTCGCGGACGCCGAAATAGACGGGCATGAAGACGAAGACGGCGTGCGGCGCGTCGAAACAGGCGTGGTTGCGGATATAGGCCATCTTGCGGCCGACCATGTCGCGCCGCTCGACGCCCATGGCGCCGTAGAGCTGCTGGGCTGCGTCGACCTGCCGCTCGCGGTGCGGGCCCAGGAATTTCCGGTCCGCCTCGAAATCAGGGTTGAGCGGCTGATCGCGCATGCCG
>NZ_JBKQOT010000564.1:0-22067 GCF_052145395.1 Roseiarcus sp. | reverse complement strand
CGAATCGCCCGGCATCCCCTCATCCACGGCTATCGCCCTCCACCTTCCCCCACGGCAGAAGGGATCGACGGCGCCGCCGCGGAAGCTCTCTCCTTTGGGGAGAGGGACTCCGCGAAGCGCCGGGGCGAGGGCGCGGCGGCGGCGACCTGATGTGACTATCCTCCACGCGCGGGCGCTACTTCCCGCGCCCGACGACGGTCGCGTCGAGGATGACATACTTGCCGCCGTCGATCTTGAAGGCGATCGTGTCGCCGGGCCGCAGGCCCCGGCTGATGTCCGGGGTCTCGACCCGGTACATCATCTCCATCGCCGGCATGCAGCCCTTGATGGCGTCGTGATCGAGGGTCAGCGCGCCGGTCCCCGGCTCGATGGCCTTGACGACGCCGCGGCCGAAAAAGATCCCTTGCGCCCCGGTTTCCACGACGATGTCCGCGTCCGCCGCCAGGAGCAGCGCCGCCAGCGCCCAGACTGGATGCAGAAGCGTCATGTCCGCCTCCCTGACGGCCGCCGCCCGGCTAGAGCGGGATGAGTTGAGATCGAATCGCGCAGCACACCCTTATCCGGCCCTCCGGGCAGCGGAGGCTTCAGAGGCGCGGCGAGGTTCCCCCGGTCGTTCAGCAGCAGGTGAAGCCGCCGTCGATCGGCAGCGAGACGCCGGTGATCATCGAGGCGCCGTCGCCAAGCAGGAACACGATCGGCGCGGCAATCTCATCTTCGGTCGCCCAGCGGCCGAGCGGCATCTGCTTGAGGAACGGCTCCCCGATCTCCGGACGTCCCCAGTAGAAAGCCGACATCGGCGTCATGACGACGGTCGGGTTCACACTGTTGACCCGGATGTTGTATTTCCCGAGCTCCAGCGCCGACACCCGTGTGATGTTGTCGAGGGCGGCTTTGGAGGAGCCGTAGGAGATGTGGCCCGCAAGCGCCACGAGCGCGGCCTGGCTCGACATGTTGACGATCGAGCCGCCCTTGCCGAGGCGGATCATCGACCGGGACGCATATTTGGTGACGAGCAGCGCTCCCCGTGCATTGACGCTGATCACCTGGTCGAACACGGCGATGTCCGTATCCATCGGCGTTGCGATCTCGCCGCCGAAGCCGCCGCAATTGACCACGCCCCAGACGTCGAGCCCTTCCAGGGCGCCCCGGACGCTGTCTTCCGACGTCAGGTCGAACGCCAGCGCGCGACAGCCGGTCTTCGAGGCGAGATCTTCAAGGTTCGGCTTCGAGCGGGCGCTGGCGACGACGTCGGCGCCCGCAGCGACGAGCTGACGGACCGTCGCCCCGCCGATCCCGCCGCTCGCGCCCGTCACGAGCACCGGCCGTCCATCGAAACCCCACATTATCCGTTCCTCCGACCGGCGCCGCTTTCAGTTTCCTCGCGATCCTCGTTGCGAAGATATCGCGCTTAGGTCCCATCGGGCTACATCGGAGATGGGCGGATTCTCATCGTTCGAAGCCGAAGCCATGGACGGGCGCAGTTGCGCAAGGAGTGGGCATTACTTCTACGATGTTTTGGCTAGAACGGGAGGATGACAGACTCGGCCTGCGGATGGAGCTTAGGGCTGGATCAGCCGCCGACCCGAATTCCGTCTGTGGCGGCATCCCTCCCGCCGCATCAGCCGATTCCTGCGACACGGGGAGGCGCCTCTCATTGTGAGGGTTCGACATTGCGAAAACGGCAGGATCGAAATTTTCACGGATTGTCCAGAGTGTGATCGTTGTCACAGCCAGATGTTCGATCTTGGGTGAATGTTGTTTGGGTGGCATGAGGGAGACGACGCGCGGAAGCTGCGCCGGAAGTCGGCCTTAGCAAGGAAGGACTTTCATCATGAGCATTTTTCAGAGTCATGCCGGCAGCAACCTTGTAAATCGTGAGGATCGGACGATGACGACGCTGGCGGTGGTCGGCGCCGCAGTTGTGGCGGCGCTGGCGATCTTTGTTCTTGCCGCAGCAGCGGTCGGGGTCCCGGTTGCGCCGCAGAGCCAGTCCGCTCCGTCAGTGGACGGCCCGTAAGCCATCGCTCCCGTGCACGAGCTTTGATAACGCGCTCTCGTTTAGCGCCGAGACGCTTGCTTCGCCTCGGCGCGCGATTTTTTGATTTTACTTTTCATCGAGTCATGGGGCCCCGATCGGGGGGCTAGGCCGAAGAAGCCGTAGCGCTTGGAAAAATGCTGGACAAATTTGGCTTTTTCCTGCTCGGGGCGGTCATTCCTGCGGCCGCAACGCCGGCGCCGGCTTAGGGACCGGATCGGCCAGAAAGGGCCGGCGTGACCGCTCAGGGCTCCCGTTCGCGGCTTACAAGCCAAGGTGCGATCGACATGACGCCACCGTGTTCGATCTGCGATCAAGCCTCCACGGTACGATGTTGAATTTGACGCTCATGGGGTTGGGGGCGAAGGCATGTCCATGAACAGACGTTATATCAAAGCAGTCCCGGGGCTCGACGCCGTGCGTTTTTTCGCCGCCATGCTGGTAATGTTCTACAATCTGACGGTGTATACTTGGGCAGCAAAATCCGCTCATAGATCCAAAGTTCTGGCCGCGAGGATTGTCAGCGGCGATGTTGCGTTCCCCGAACTCTTCCACATCACCTGGTGCGGGTTCATCGGAGTTCAGATTTTCTTTGTCATCTCTGGCTTCATCATCGCCTATTCGGCCGCAGGCGCCGGCGCGCTGATATTCTTGCGAGGCCGGATCGTCCGCCTGTTTCCGGCCGCCTGGATCTGCGCGACGGGAACGATCGTTCTGCTCTGGGCGCTTCATATCGACGTTCGCGAGGCGCTCTGGCCGCGCTACGTAGACACGATAACGCTTTCGCCATTCGGCCCGTGGGTCGATGGCGTCTACTGGACGCTAGGCATTGAAATCGTTTTTTACGCGCTCATGCTCGGGCTGATCGCGGCGAACGGATTTCGACAGCTCATCGTCCTTTGCTATGTGATCGGCGGAGCGAGCGCCGCATACTGGTTGATCGGCGCCTTGGCTTTTCCGTCTTTCCAGCTGGTCCATTTGTGGGACAGGTATCTGCAACTGTCCCTGCTCGAACACGGCGTCTATTTCGCATTAGGCATGCTGGTCTATTGCGTGACCCTGGGCGGTCGTTCGGGGGGCCATGCGGCGTTCGCCGCCTTGCTTCTGCCAGCGGCGGCGGTCGAAATCCACACGAAAGCTCTCGACAACAATCTGACCTTTCAGTCGGCCGAGCCAGACGTCGTTCCAATTGCGATTTTCCTGCTCGCGCTTGTCGCGATTCTTGCTTCGCTCAGGTGGAGGCCAAACGAGGCCACGGCGCGGAGGCTTCGTATGGCAGGGCTCGCGACCTATCCGCTCTATCTTATTCACGATGTTTTCGGCGCCGCGGTTCTAAAGTTCGGCGTCGACCTCGGCCTCAACCGGTTTGCGGCGCTGGGTGTCGCGGTAACGCTTTGCGTCGGGGCCAGTTGGTTCGTCGCCGCAGCCCTCGAGCCGATGGTTCGCAGGCGTCTCGGTTCTGCCTTTGACCGGGTCTTGCAAGTCACTCGGATGGCGGGAAGAAATGCGGTGAGGCTCGTGGCGCCGGCAACCTAAGGGAGCCGCTTTCGCGTCGAGGCTCATTCGGAGGTCGGTGACACCCGCGCCGCCGACCTGGCGAACGGGATCGCCGCGCGAGGCGGGACAAAGCGCTGGAACGTCTGACGCGCTACGCCCCCACCATCAGCTTGACGATCTCGTCGTGCGACGTCTCGGACGGCTTGCGCTTGCCGGAATTCTCCCCGTGGCGGAAGACGACGATCTCGTCGGCGACCTCGAAAATGTCGCGCAGGTTGTGCGAGATGAAGATGATCCCCTTGCCCTGCGCGCGCAGCGACTTGACCAGCGCCAGCACGCGGCGCTGCTCGGGCACGCCGAGCGCCGCGGTCGGCTCGTCCATGATGACCAGCCGGGCGTTCCAGTAGATGGCCCGGCCGATGGCGATCGCCTGGCGTTGGCCGCCGGAGAACGCCGCGACCGGAGCGTCGAGCCGCGTGACATGAAAGTCGAGCCGCGCCATCGTCTCCTTCGCCGCGCCGGCCATCTTCGCCCGGTCGAGGATCGGCAGGACGCCGAACAGCATCCGTTTCGGCTCGCGGCCGAGAAAGATGTTCTCCCCGATCGACAGATTGTCGGCGAGCGCGAGGTCCTGATAGATCGTCTCGATGCCGTTCTCGCGCGCCTCCTGAGGCGTGGCGAAGTCGATCGCCTTGCCTCCCAGAAGAATCTCGCCCGCGTCGTGGCGGAACACGCCGGAAATCGCCTTGATGATCGTCGACTTGCCGGCGCCGTTGTCGCCGGCGAGCGCGACGACCTCGCCCGGGTGGACGTCGAAGGACACCGCGTTCAGCGCCTGCACGGCGCCGAAGGATTTCGAGACGTTCCGTATCGACAGAATCGGCTCGGCGTCACTCAACCTGTCGCCCTCCCATCAGGCGGCGCTGGGTCTGGTCGACGAACACCGAAATGATGATGACGACGCCGACCGCGATGAACTGCCAGAAAGGCTCGACATTGATAAAGACGAGACCGTACTGGATGACGGCGATGACGAGCGCGCCGGCGATCGTGCCCCAAATCGTGCCCGATCCGCCGAACAGGCTGGCGCCGCCGATGACGACCGCCGCGATCGAATCGAGCAGCAGCGGCTCGCCGGCCTGGGGAGCGCCGGCGGTGAAGCGGCCGGTGTACATCGCTCCCGCGACGCCGGCCATGATCGCCGAGAGCAGATAGATTTGCAGCGTCAGCCTCTTGATGTCGATCCCGGCGCGGTTCGCCGCCGGCTTGCTGGCGCCGAGCGCGTAAGTGTGCTGACCGAAGCGCGTCTGCGACAGCATGTAATGCAGGACGAGGCAGGCGACGCCGGTGATGATCACCAGCACCGGGACCCCATAAACCCGGCCGTTGCCGATCGCGCTGTACCAGTCGTTGTCGATGGCGACGGTCATTCCGCCGGCGAAAAGATAGGCCGCGCCGCGCGCAACGCCGTACATGCCGAGCGTGCCGATGAAGGGCGGGATCTGCAGGCGGGAGACGAGCAGGCCGTTGACGAAGCCCGGGAAGATCGCGACCGCCGTCCCGCTGAGGATCGCCGCCACCATCGCGACGAACGGCGGCAAACCCAGCTCGGCGGTGAAGTAGTTGGACGCATGCGCCGCGATCACCGACGACAGGCCCATCACGAATCCGAGCGACAGATCGATGCCCGAGGAGATGATCACGAAGGTCTGGCCGAGCGCCAGCAGGAGCGGCGCGGTGGCGAACACCAGGATCGACTGGATGTTGTAGACGTTGAAGAGGAACGAGACGCCTTCCGCCGCGCGCGCCCAGATCTCGAAGAAGGCGACGAGCACGACCAGGAACGCCCAGGCCCTGAGCTGCGCGATCCAGAGAAGAATTGGGTGGGCAAGCCGTGCCGGAGGCGACGTCGCTGCAATCGTCATGCGGTTCCTAGGCGAATTGGACAGCGCAGATCGCCGGCCCTTTAAGGGCCGGCGGCTCTTAAGCGCTCAACCGTGCGATCACGAGCTCTTGTAGAGGAACCGCGAGACGTTCGGGTCGTCGATGTTGCCCTTGGTCATGACCGTGAAGCCAGTCCCGATCGCCGTCGGAACCGGGTTGCCGGTGAGATGGGCGTAGGCGACGATGTATCCGAAGTATCCAATCTCCGCGGGATGCTGCGCGATGGTGAGTTCGAAGGTGCCGTCCTTCAAAAGGGCGACGACCGACTCCGGCGCGTCGAAGCCGGCGATCTTGACCACGCCCGACTTCCCGGCCTGCTTGACGCCGTTGGCCGTGCCGGTGGCCGAGAACAGGTTGGCGCCGAACACGCCGGCCAGATCGGGCACCCGGCCCATGACCGCCTGCACCTGCGCCGCCGCCTTGTTGGCGTCGTCGTCGTTGAACTGGGTCTCGAGCACCTCGATCCCCGGATGGTTCTTCATCTCCAGCTTGAAACCCTCTTCGCGCTGGTCGGTGGTCGAGACGCCCGGCTTGACGTTGGAGACGTAGACCTTGCCCTTGTCGCCGATCGATTTGGCGAGCGCGCGCGCCGCGATGCGTCCGCCGAGCACGTTGTCGGACGCGACGTAGCTGATCGGGAAATCAGCGTCGCCCGAACCGGTCTGGAATACGCCGTTGCCGATGAATGTGTCGACGCACACGACCGCGATCCCGGCGTCGAAGGCCTTGCGCAGCGGCTTGATGAACTGGGTCTTGTCGGTCGGCGCGATCATGATCGCGCCCGGCTTCTTGGCGATGATCGCGTCGAGGATCGGCGCCTGAAGCGAGACGTTCCATTCCGCCGCGCCCTGGTAGATAAGGTCCGCGCCGACCGCCTTCGCCGCCGCTTCCGCCCCCTTATGCATGGTGATGTAGAAGCCGTCGGACGTCAGTCCGGGGATCAGGGCGATCGTCGGCTTGTCCGCGGCGCTGGCGCGGCCGGGAACAAGCCCGGCGCCGGCCATCGCCGCCGTGGCGCCCATGAGTTTCAAAGCTGTGCGACGTTCCACGATTTCCTCCGTACGCTATTGATTGTGTGATTGCGCCGCTGGATCTTGCGCGCCCTTCGAGGAGCGCAGCTTCGCAGCGCCGCACCTTTTCGTCAACGAACGCGTTCCCCCGAATCTTCATGGCTGATGCGCGGCCGACGGGGGAGGACTGCCGCCGGAGCGCGTCTGCCGGCTCGGCCCTTTTTCCGCCAGGGCCCTCGTCCTTCGGTGCTATCGGCAGGCGCAGCAGCCAGATCTTCGAGAGGCGACCGGCCACACGACCGCCGAAGAGCGGGTTCAGTCTGTGGCAGACTACAGCGCCCTCGCCTTGGGGCGGCGCGTTAGACCGGAAGGGCGCGATGTCCGAACCCTGCGACGCCCTGGTGATCGGCGCCGGGCCAGCGGGTCTGGCTGCGGCGGCTTGCCTTCGCGAGCGCGGCCTCGATCCCGTCATCCTCGAAAAGGCGGACGCTGTCGGCGCCGTGTGGCGGCGCCACTACGATCGGCTCCGCCTGCACACCGACCGCCGCCACTCCGCGCTGCCCGGCCTTGCCATGCCGAAGACTTACGGGCGCTACCCATCCCGCCTCGACGTGGTCGCCTACCTCGAAAATTATGCGACGCAATTCGGGCTCGTGCCGCAATTCGGGACTTTCGTCCACGCGGTCCGTCGCAGGGGAACGCTGTGGCGGGCGGAGACGGAAGACAAAACCTTCGAGGCGCCCGCAGTCATTGTCGCGACGGGCTGGGCCGATTTCCCCTATTCTCCTCGGTGGCCGGGAATCGAGACTTTCGGCGGTGACGTCCTGCACTCCGCCGGCTACCGCAATCCCGACCGCTTTCGCGGACGGCGCGCGTTGGTCGTCGGCTTCGGCAACTCAGGCGGGGAGATCGCCCTCGACCTGGCGGAAGCCGGCGTCGAGGTTGCGATTTCGGTGCGCGGCCCGGTCTGCATTTTGCCGCGCGAACTCCTCGGCCTCCCGATCCTCGCCTGGGCGATCGCTGAGCAAAGGCTCCCCGCGCGCCTCGCCGATACCCTCAACGCCCCCGCCATCCGGCTGGCGGTCGGATCGATCGAAAAGCTCGGACTCGAGCGGGCGGCGAGAGGGCCACTCCAGATGATCGAAGAGGATGGCCGCATTCCGCTCTTGGACGTCGGGACGGTCGCGATGATTCGCTCCGGTCGGATCGCGGTTCGCCCGGGCGTCGAGGCTTTTTCGCCGGCATCGGTCCTGTTTGCCGACGGCCGCACGGAGCCGTACGACGCGGTCATCCTCGCGACGGGATTCCGGCCGGACCTCAGCGCCCTGCTGCCGGACGCGGCCGGCGTGCTGAACCTCGCCGGCAGACCGCTCGTCAGCGGGCGGCGCACGGCGGAGCGAGGACTTTTCTTCTGCGGCGCGATCGCCTCGCCGACCGGTCAGTTGCGGGAGATCGGAATCGAAGCGCGCCACATCGCGGATTCCGTCGCGAAGGACCGTTCGTCTCCCGCGTGACGAGATCGTTGTCTGCGGATCGTCAACCCGACACTATGCTGGCGGCCCCGGCGAGCGCTCCCGAAAGGGACTCGAATCCACCCTACCCTTGCGACGGAGACGACGATGATTTTCGCCCTGCTGCTTGCCGCTGCGGCAGCCGCGACGGCGCAGCCCGCGCCGCGGCCGGCGGCGTCCCCTCCTGTCCCCGTCACCCCCGACAATTTCGCCCGCGCCGAATCCGATCTCAATTTCGCCGGCCTCGTGAAGGAGGCGGGGTTGGGGAAGTTCGTCCATCGCCGCGACCCGACCACCCTCGACCATCAGGGCGTCCTGCGCATGAACCGCGACACCCTCTACTCGGCGGCGGTGTTCGATCTCGACGCCGGACCCGTCACGATCACCCTGCCGGACGCGGGCAAGCGATTCCTGTCGCTGCAGGTCATCGACGAGGACGCCGACACGCCGGAGGTTTTCTATGGTGCGGGCGCCTTGAAGCTCACCAAGGAGGCGATCGGGTCGCGCTATGCGCTCGCCGCCGTGCGAATCTTCGTCGACGCCAACGATCCCAAGGACGTCGAGGCCGTCCGCGCCCTGCAGAACGCGATCAAGGTCGATCAGCCCGGCGGACCCGGCGCGTTCTCCGTCCCCAACTGGGAGGCGGCGAGCCAGGTCGACGTCCGCACCGGCCTGACGGTGCTGGCCGAGACGCTGCCGGACACGAGAGGCATGTTCGGGCCGCGCGGCGGGGCGGACCCGGTGCGGCGGCTGATCGGCGCGGGCGCCGCCTGGGGCGGACTGCCGGAGCAGGACGTCCTTTTCTTCAACGTCGTCCCCAACCGCAACGACGGCAGGACCGTCCATCGTCTGACGCTCAAAAACGTCCCGGTCGACGGCTTCTGGTCGGTGAGCGTGTACGACGCCGACGGCCGCTTCGCGTCGAATGCGCAAAAGGCCTATACGGTCAATTCGGTCACAGCGAAGGCCGAGCCGGACGGCGCGGTCGTGGTCCAGTTCGGCGGCTGCGACGGCCATATCCCGAACTGCCTGCCGACTCCGCCCGATTGGAGCACCATGGTCCGCCTCTACCGGCCGCGCGCGGAAGCTCTCAGCGGGGCGTGGAAGCTGCCGGCGGCCGAACCCGTCCAATAGGTGGAAAGAGCCAACGGTCCCTCCCGGCGCTTGAGACTGGCGGCGTTGGCGGGGCCTCGGAAACCGAAAGCGAAAATCACTGGCCGGGCGGCGGGCGCGAGCCGTTCGCTACGCCCGCACGCCAGTCGCCTACGCGGCGGAGAAGGTCACGGCTTCGACGTTGTGGCCGTCGGGATCATAGACGAAGGCCGCGTAATATTCGGGACCGTATTTCGGCCGCAGCCCCGGAGCGCCGTTATCGCGCCCGCCTGCCGCGACCGCAGCCTTGTGGAAGGCGTCGACCGCCGCGCGGTCGTCGGCCCGGAAGGCGAAATGAATCGGGCTTGCCGCGAGGCCGAGCTGACCGATCCAAAGCCGTCCATACGGTCCGCCAATCACGGCCCAGCCCTCCCCCTCCCGAAGCACCTGCATGCCGAGCGGCGCGAGCGCCGCGGCGTAGAACGCTTTGCTCTTCCCGAGATCGTCGACGTTGAAACCGATATGGTCGAACATGGTCCTGTCCCTCGCTCGGGACCGGCCGGGCTCCCCCGCCGCGTCCTCGGCCAAGAGTTTCCCACGACCGCCAGAGATGGTCCAGCAGCGCGTCGCGCACGACCTCGGGGGCGTCGTGGATGACCCAGTGGGTCGCCTGGGGGATGCGCCTGAGGCGCGCATTGGCGCAGAGCGCGACGCTGTCGTCGGCGAGTTTGGGGACGCCGAACTCGTCCCGGTCACCCCACAGGACGAGCGTCGGCGGCTTCAGGCTCTTCGGCGCGGGGGTGGCTAGCTCCGCGACGAACAGCGCGCGATACCAGTTCAGCATCCCGGTCAGCGCGCCGGGCCGGCCCCAGGCCTCGCGATAGACCTCCAGCGCTTCGGGCGAGAAGGCTTCGGGCCGCGCCGACGACCTGAACGCTCGCGAGAGGCCGGCAAAATTGCCGAGCTTCAGCGACATCTCCGAAAGCCAGGGCATGCGCAGGATCTGAAGGTACCGGCTTTTGATGCGCTGCTCCGGATCCTCCCGTATCGCCCGAAGCCACACCGCAGGGTGCGGGGCCTGGATCATCGTCGCGCTGGTCAGCCGCCTCGGGTCGAGCCCGGCCATCGTCCAGGCGACGGAGGCGCCCCAGTCGTGTCCCACCACATGGAACCGCTCGCGGCCCAGCGCGCTCGCGAGAGCGAAGACGTCGACCGCCGCGGCGCCAAGCTGATAGGCCTCCGCGCCCTCGGGCTTGCTCGACAGGTTGTATCCGCGCTGATCCGGCGCCACGACACGAAAGCCGCGCTCGGCCAGCGGCCGGAAATAGTCGCGCCAGCCGAACCAGAACTCGGGGAAGCCGTGCAGGAGAACGACCAGCGCTCCGTCCTCCGGCCCGGCGGCCGCGTAATGGAGGGTCACTCCGTTGACGGGCATGAACCCGAATTCGATGAGAGAGTCCGTCGCCAATGGGTCCGATCTCGGCTTGGTCCGGCCTCGCGCATACGCGATCCGCCGCCGGACGACGCCCCCGCCCTCCTTTCGATCACGTTCTGAGCAATTCCTCAACCCAGGCCGGGACAGTCTCGCTCGCCGGCCCGTAGCGGGCCTCGTCGAAGCAATAGGCGTTGTCGGCCGCATCCAGGTTGATCTCGCAAGTCGGGACGCCGTAGGCGGCCGCCTCGGCGACAAATCCGGCCGCGGGATGGACCGCGCCCGACGTGCCGATCGCCACGAACAGGTCGGCGTTGCTGAGAGCGGTGTAGATGGCGTCGAGATGAAGGGGCAACTCCCCGAACCAGACGACGTCGGGACGCAGAACGCCCGAATGGCCGCACTCGGGACAGGCGTCGTCGATGTTGAGGTCGCGCGGCCAGATCGTCGTGGCGCCGCAAATCTGGCAACGCGCCTTTAGAAGCTCGCCGTGCATGTGGAGGACCCGCTTGGAGCCGGCGCGCTCGTGCAGATCGTCGATGTTCTGGGTCACCAGGGTCAGCCGGCCGCCTCGCGCGGGGAGCCCCTGCTCGAGCCGCGCGAGCGCGAAATGCGCCGGGTTCGGCTTGGCGTTGAGGAGGTTCCGCCGCCGTGCGTCATAGAAGGCGAGCACGGTCGTCGGATCCCGAGCGAAGGCCTGCGGGGTCGCGAGCTTGCTCGCATCGAACGTCGACCAGATCCCGTCGCCCGACTTGTCGCGAAAGGTTCCAAGTCCGCTCTCTGCGGAGACGCCCGCGCCAGTCAGGACGAAGATATGTTTCGACATGCCGTGTCCCTAACGTCGTGGGGCCGGCCTGACAATGAACAGAGCGCACGCACCGCGCGCTGAAAATGCGCGCGCGAAAGCATGGCCGATCGACCGAGGCGGAAATTCGGGCGATCCTGGACGCGGCGGTCGCCGGCTCTCCCGAGCCCCGGATCGGGTCGGCGCTGACCGCTCTTGGTGGCCGCATTCGCAGCGTCGAATTCGAACGCGACGGAACGCCGCCCGAGCCGATCCGTTTTGAATGATCCTCGTCGATACAAGCGTGGTTTCCGAGCCGATGAAGGCGCGCGGCGATCCGCGGGCGGCCGCGTGGCTCGATCGGCAGGCGCCGGGGACCCTGTTCATTTCGACGATCAGCGTCGCGGAGGTTCTGTTCGGGGCGGCGGCGCTCCCGGCGGCCAGGCGGCGGCCCCGGCTCGCGGAGGTCTTCGAAGACGAAATCCTGCGACTCTTTGCCGGCCGCATCCTGTCCTTCGATCTTCCGGCGGCGCGGGCTTACGCCGCCATCATGGGCGCCGCTCGCGCGCGGAGGCTCGCGATCGGACTCGCCGACGGCCAGATCGCTGCGATCGCCGCCGCGAACAAGCTTTCCGTCGCGACCCGCGACGAGGCGCCGTTTAAGGCGGCTGGCGTGGAGACGATCGACCCCTGGGTCGAATGACGTTTCCCTGGACCTGCCTCGGCTCAATGCCCCGCCGTCGCGATCCAGATCTGCTCGACCGAGGCGATTCGACCGCGCTCCGACCGTCGAGGCGGCCGGTTAGGCGAAAACGAGGGCTCAAAACGCCTTCGGGAGACCCGCCTGCCGGAGTATCGCATTCGCTGTGTGTCGGCTGGGAATACCGATTGGCACAGGAAAATGGTGTTGCGTATTCGGGCTGCGCCAAATCTCGTGGCTCCCTCGTCCCGGTCGAATAAATTCGCATCCCGCTTTGATCAACAAGTCGCGCAGCGGGCGATCGATTTGCGGCACCATTCACGCGGCCGCGGGAACCGCTTCGCGTATCGCCATCACCTGAATGAAGATGGACTCCGGCGCCACATCCGGATGATTGTCCGGCGCAACATCTACAGCCATTCGCGATATCTTGTCGAACAATTCGTCGAGGGTGGGCGCGTCCGCCGCGGCGGGAATGTCGTCACAATGGCCGCTCCACACGCGGGCGTCCGGGTCCCAAACCGCCGACACCGTGAAGATTACCGGCTTGCTCATTGCTTCCTCTTGCGCTCGGACCGCGCACTTCCGCCTTCAAGCTTACCATTCGCCGGTGCGAAGGGGAAAGCCTTGATGACCGCCGCCGGTCGTGACCTCACCGCCCCGCCGTCGCGATCCAGATCTGCACCATCGCGGCGATGAGCTCCGCGACGATCAGCAGGATGATCGCCCATTCGAGCCGGGTCGCGCGGTCGGCGTCGATGATGTCGGTGAGCGCGTGCGCGGTCTCGACGATCACGTCGAGCTTGCGCTTGAGCACGCCGGCGCGCTCCTGCAGCTCGTACTCGTCCTCGAGCCTCGCGTAGAGGCGCTCGAGGTCAGGCCGGTCCCACAGCACGTCCGGCTTTTCCTCGACCGCGACGCGGCCCGAGACCCGGTGCTGGACAAGAAGCGCCTGGCCGATCAGGCGCAGCATGTGCCGCCGGCGGAACGGCGTCCGGCCCGAGGCGGCGAGCTTCGCCGCGAACGGCTCGATGACGTCGAACACCTTGTTGACCTCGCGCTCGTCGCGCGCCAGCGCCACGGACTTGGCGAGGGCGTCGGCGACGACCAGAAAGCGCTGCGGCGAGAGGTCCTTGACCTGGATCGGGCCGCCGGACGATTTCTGCTCGTCGCCGACCGGCGAAATCTCCAGAATGGCGGTCTCGTCGTCGCCTTTCGCCCGCTCGCCGCTCGTGCGCGACTGGAGCCTCGCCAGCGTGTCCTCCTCCTCGAGCGGCGTCAGGCCGACCATCACCGCAACGCCGAACCGGAACAGCGCGACCAGCCCGTGCGCACCGACGCGGAAGGCGAGCGGAAGCAGCGAGATCGTGTCCGGCCGCTCGAGTCCGACCGTGTCGATGCGATCGCCCACGATCAGGGCTCTAGCCGTCAGGCGCGTCGGCGCCTCGACAATCGGGATCACTTCGCTCATGCAGCCTAAATACGACGGCGCGCGCCCGGACGCCAAGCGCGCGCGGCCGCGTCAAGGCGACGCGTTACCGCCTGAGGACCGGATGAGCCGTGCGGGCCTGCCAGCCGATCCGCTCCAATTCGGGCGTCCGATGCTCCTCCTCCGGCCAGCCGACGCAAAGGTAGCCGACGAAGCTCCACGCCTGCGGCAGGTCGAGCGTCTCGGCCAAGGCCGCCGGCTCGAGGATCGACACCCAACCGACCCCGAGACCGTAGGCGCGCGCCGCGAGCCAGAACGTATGCAGCGCGCAGACCGCAGAATAGCGCCGGGTCTCCGGCATGGTGCGCGCGCCGAGGCCGTGGCCCTGCCCCGTCTCCTCGTCGCAGAACACCGCGAGATGGACGGGCGCCTCGACGAGGCCGGCGAGCTTCAGTTTCGCGTAGAGTTCGGCCCGCTCGCCGCGATAGGCGGTGAGCGCCTCCTGATTGGCCGCCTCGAAATTGGCCCGCACCGCGGAGCGCCGCGCCTCGTCGTCGACCCGCACGAAGCGCGTCGGCTGGCAATTGCCGACCGAAGGGGCGAACCCGGCGAACTCAAACAGGATGTCGAGGGTCTCTTCGGGAACCGGCTCGGTCCGGAACCGGCGCACGTCGCGCCGCCAGGCGAGAAGGTTCATGAACTCGGCCCGGAAGGCCGCATCGAAGCGGCGCTCGATGGTTCCGACGCCCGCCTCCGCCTTCATGCCGCTCCTCCTGCCGCACCCTGCGCCAAAGCCATATCGCCTCGCGACAGGCGTCCCGTAAAGGGAATTATCCGCGCCGCCCGTCCCGCACGCTGGCGGCAGCCGCCCTCAGGCCGCTCACGTCACCACGTCGAGCGAGTCCTTGCCGACGCTCGTCAGCACCCCCGTGTGCACGTCGAACAGAAACCCCTGAAGCGTGAGCCGCCCGGCCGCGACGGCCTCGGCGATCCAGGGGAAGGTCATGAGGTTGGCGAGCGACAGTCGAACGACCTCGGCCTCGATCCGGGAGAGCCGCCCCTCTTGCGTTTCGCCCGCCGCCTCGACCGCCGGCCGGCCGATCTCGACCCACGAGGCGATGAAGTCGGGCGCCTGCGGCGGCGCGCCGAAGGCCATCGCCCGCACGCCGCCGCATTGCCCGTGGCCGAGCACGACGAGGCGGTGGACCTTCAACACCCTGACGCCGAATTCGAGCGCCGCGCTGGTGCCGTGGTAGCCGACGTCGGGCTGGTAGGGCGGCACGATCGCCGCCACGTTGCGCACCACGAACAATTCGCCCGGCACGGCCGCGAAAATGGTCTGAGGATCGACACGCGAATCCGAGCAGGCGATCACCATCGTCTCCGGGCTCTGCCCCCAATGGGCGAGCGCTTCGTAGCGGGCCCTCTCCGCCGGCCAAATCTCGGCGCGGAATTTCCGGTAGCCTTCGATCAGGGGATCCATGGGCAGGCCTCACATCGTCGGACGGGAATTGCGGCCTTGCGATACCCCCTGGGGCCGCCCGTGGCAACGCCGCTCGCGCCGGCGGCGATGGCGCGCGATGCGCTGGCGGCAATAATCCCGCGCCCATCGATTCGAAAACCGCGCGACCGCGCGCCGCTTGGGAAAGGACATCGGGCAGATGGCGCGAAGGCCAGCGCTCAGCATCGATTCCCTGATCGGCCTCGGCGCCCCGCGGCTTGCGGAGCTCGCGCTCGAGGAGGCCGGGAGCAACCCGGCCTTCAAAAAGCGCCTCGACGCCGCGCTTGCGGCGGCCGAAGGGCCCCATGCGGTGTCGGCGATCGTCGACAAACGGCTTGCGGCGCTCGAGAGGGCGAAGGGCGCAATCGGTTCGGGCCGCATCCGGGCCTTTGTCGAGGACCTGTCGGCCACGCTGAAGATCATCGCGGGCGATCTCGCGAAGATCGACGCCGACGGGGCCACTGAGCGCCTGATCAGGCTGCTCGCCACCGCCGACCGGACGCTTGCGCGGTCGGCCGTTTCCGACGTCGACATCGCCGGCGTCTATCGCGCGGCGGCCGCCGCGCTGCCCGCGCTGATCGGACGCCTGTCCGCTGACGAGGCCGCCCCGCTCGCCGACGGCCTCTACAGGCTAGCGGCGGACTCGCGCAGCGCCGTGATTCACGCCTCGATGGCGGAGATTCTGGCCGCCACGCCGCAGGGCGTGGTCGAGACGCTCGACGCCCGTCTGGCCAAGGCCATCGAGGCCCTCGCGTCGAGCGGGGCCGGGGACGCCGATTGGAGCCTGCGGGCGCGAGCGCGCCGCCTGATCGAGTTGCGCCAGCGCATCGCCGACGCGCGCGGCGACGTCGACGCGTTCATCGCGCTCGAATCCGCATGGCCCGGGCACGCTCCCGACTCCGCCGCGATCGCCGAGCGGCTGATCGACGCGGGCCGCGCCCGCGAGGCGCTCGAATGGCTCAGCCGTCCGGCCCCGCCCGCAATCAAGATGCTGAGCATGGCCGATCTTCGCGTCGGGCTTCACCCGCGCGATCCCGGCGCCGATCGGCGCGCAAAGCTCGAAGTCCTGGCGCTCGAGGCGCTCGGCGACCGCGAAGCGGCGCAAGCGCTGCGCTGGCGCCTGTTCGCCGAGACGCTCGACGCCGACATGCTGCGCCAGCACGTCGCGCGCCTGCCCGACTTCGAGGACGTTGAGGCGCTCGACGCCGCCTTCGCCCTGGTCCTAGCCTCGCCGCTCCTCCATGCCGCGCTGCGTTTTTTCATCCAATGGCCGCGCCTCGATCTCGCCGAACGCCTCGCCGTCGAGCGGCGCAAGGAGTGGGACGGAAAGCGATACGAGGCGCTCGCGCCGGCGGCCGAAGCGCTCGAACCGAAGCACCCCCTCGGCGCCGTCATTCTCTATCGCGCGCTGGTCGATTCGATCCTCGACCGGGGCCTGTCCCTCGCCTACGCTCCCGCCGCGCGCTACTACGGCGCGCTCGAAGGGCTGGAATCGCGCGAAGCGCCCGGCTGGCCGATCGAGCTGCACCGGCACTATCGCGCCGAACTCCGCCGCCGGCACGGCCGCAAGTACGGCTTCTGGAGCCGGGTCGAGGCGGAGGGCTGGCGGTAGGCGGCGCGCCTTGCGCCGAAGGGAAGCGCTCCCTATCTTACCTGCCTCTTACCAACGCTGGAGGTGCGGCCCATGGCGAAAGCCGCGAGCCTGAAAACGAGGGTTTCGACCAAGGGCCAGATCGTCCTGCCCAAGGCGATCCGCGACCCGCGCGGGTGGGCGGCCGGCGTCGAGCTGACGATCGAGGAGCGGCCGGACGGAGTCCTCTTGCGGGCGGCGCCGAAGGACGAGCCGACGCGCGTCGAAGACGTCTTCGGCAGTCTCGGCCCGGTCGAGCGCGTCGTTTCGATCGAGGAGATGAACGACGCTGTGCTGGAGGAGGCCCGGCGCCGCTGGCTGAGGAAGACTCGTGATCGCGATTGACACGAATGTCATCGTGCGGTTCCTCGTCGATGACGATCACAGTCAGGCCGAGCGCGCGAAAAACCTGATCGCGGCCGAGGATACCTTCCTGGCGACGAGCGTCCTGCTCGAAACGGAGTGGGTCCTGCGAACCGCCTATGGACTGCCGCGCCAGGACGTGTGCGACAAACTGCGGGCCTTTCTCCGTTTGCCGCGCGTTGCGGCGCAGGAGCGTGCCGCGGCTGTCGCGGCGCTCGACTGGGCCCGGCAAGGCATGGACTTCGCCGACGCGCTGCATCTGGCGACTTCGTCCGAGTGCGAGGCTTTTGCAAGCTTCGATCGGGCGCTCGCCAAGGCCGCCGCAAGGATTGGCGCGGTGGCGGTGCGGGCGCCTTGAGCCCTCGGGCGTTGGCGCCTCTTAAGCCCCCCAGGTCTTTCGGCTATCGTCGGATTCCGCGCGCCGGCGAGGGTCCCGGCGATGAGTGAGGGGAGAACGCCATGGGCGCATTGAGCGGAAAGGTCGCGATCGTCACCGGCGCAACCAGCGGCATTGGCGAGCGGATCGCCGAAGTTTTCGTCGAGGAGGGCGCCCAGGTGGTCGCCGCCGCCCGCCGAGAGGCGGAAGGCGCGGCCCCCTCAGCCTCCATTTTGTCCGCGCCGACGTCGCCAAGGAGGACGACGTCAAAGCGATGGTCGTCGAAACGGTCGCACGCTTCGGCCGCGTCGATTGCCTCGTCAACAACGCCGCATCGCCCCAGCCGATCGTCGGCGTCGCCGACAGCGACATGGGCGTATTCGACGCGGTCATCGCGGTCAACGTGCGGGGCCTGCTGATTGGCATGAAGCACGTCGCGCCGATCATGGTCGCGCAGAAATCCGGCAGCATCATCAACGTCGCCAGCGTCGCGGGCCACCGCGGCGGCGTCTCCGGCCACATCTATTCGGCGTCGAAGGGCGCGGTTCTCGCGCTGACCCGCTCGGTCGCGATCGAACTCGGCGAGCACGGCGTCAGGGTCAACAGCCTCTCGCCGGGCGCGATCGTCACCGGCACCTTCGCCAAGGCCGCGGGGGTCGAGGGAACCAAGGCCGACCGCATCACCGGTCTGGTGAAGGAGCTGTTCGCCCATGCCCAGCCGATCCCTCGCGCCGGCCTGCCCGAGGACATTGCCCGCGCCGCCGTGTTCCTCGCGAGCGACGGCGGAAGCTTCGTTAACGGCCAGGATCTCGTCATCGACGGCGGCATGATCGCGACCACCCGAGGCTGGTCGGAAATGACGAGGCGCCGCGGCGACCTCGGCGCGCGGCTGCGCAAGGCGGCCGAGGAGCTTTAGCCCCAGTCGACGAGCCGCGCCGGACCCGCTCGCGGGACGGCGCGATGCTCACGGTTGGTCTGGATCAAGTCCGCGGCCGCATCACGGGGCTCGGCGTCAGCGCAATAGACACGTCCAGCGCGCCTTTTCATGCAGAATGTTGGGCGCCGCCGGCAAGCGCGCCGTAAACGTTGACAAGCTAAAGCCGCCGCCTCGACAGTGCGGGTCGCGCTCGCCCCGGCGGCGCCAAACCCGCGCAGGAGCCCCTTGCCCGATATCATCCTCGTTCTGGCCGTGTTTGCGGCGCTGCTGATTCTGGTCGCGCTCAGCCAGCCGATCGCCGAGCGGCTGAGGCTCGCTCCGGTCGTCCTTCTCGCCGCGATCGGCGCGGCGATCGGGACAACCTCGGCGCTGCTGACCCGTATGCATCTGTCGGAGGGAACGGGGGAAGTTGTCCGCCTGTTCGCCAATCTGCCGCTCGGCTCCGAGACGTTCATCTACGTCTTCCTGCCGCTGCTCATCTTCGAAGCGGCGCTGACGACCGACGTCAGGCGGGTGCTCGACGACGCGGCGCCGATCCTCGTTCTCGCGGTGATCGCGACGCTGGTGGCCGCGGCGATCGTCGGCTTGGCGCTCTGGCCCATCTCCGGCCAGCCGCTGGTGGTCTGTCTCCTGCTTGGCGCCGTCGTCTCGACCACCGATCCGGCGGCCGTCATCGCCATCTTCCGCGACGTCGGCGCGCCCGCGCGCCTGACCCGGCTCGTCGAGGGCGAATCGCTGCTCAACGACGCCTCGGCGATCCTGGCCTACACCGTGCTGCTCGGGATCATCGTCGACGGCCGCGAGCCGCATCTCGGCGACGGCGCAATCGAGTTCGCCGTGTCCTTCTTCGGCGGCGCAGCGCTGGGCTTCGTCGCCGGGCGCCTGACGCTCTCGCTGGTCGGCTGGACCCGCGACAATCCGCTCGCCGAGGCGACCCTGGCGCTCGCGCTCGCCTATCTGTCGTACATCGTCGCGGACAGGATCTTCCATGTGTCGGGCGTCGTCGCGACGCTGGCGGCGGGCATGACGGTGAGCGCGGTCGGACGCACCCGGATCGACCCGCGCAACTGGTCATACCTCGCCGGCGTATGGAGGCAGGTGGCGTTCTGGGCCAATTCGCTGGTCTTCCTGCTGGCCTCGATCCTGGTGCCGAAGCTGCTGCTCGACCTGCAATTCCACGACATCGTGCTCGTGGCGGCGCTGGTGGTCGCGGCCTTCGTCGCCCGGCTCGCGGTGCTGTTCGGGCTTCTGCCGCTGCTCAGCCTCGCCAAGCTGACGAAGCCGATCAGCAACGCCTACAAGATTGCGATCGCCTGGGGCGGATTGCGCGGGGCGCTGACGCTCGTGCTCGCGCTCTCGGTGACCGAGAACCCCGCGATCCCCGCTTCGGTCCAGCGGTTCGTCGCCGTGCTGGCGACGGGCCTCGTGCTGTTCACGCTGCTCGTCAACGGCACGACGCTGCGCTTTCTCATCCGCGCTCTCGGTCTCGACCGGCTGTCGCCGGCCGATCAGCTGCTGCGCGACCGGGTGCTGGAAGTGTCCTACGCCGACGCGATCGCGCTCATTCGTAAATCCGCCGAGGAGCATGCGCTCGATCCCAAGGCGGCGGCGCGGGCGCTCGCGCCCTACGAGGTCTGGGTGAAGGAGGCCTCGGCGCGACGGGCGGTTCGCGGGGTCACCCTCACCGAGCATGAGCGCGTCACCGTCTCTCTGGTCGCCCTCGGCAATCAGGAGCGCACGCTGGTGCTACAGACGCTCGCGTCGCGCACGGCCTCGCCCGCGGTCGTGCAGGCGCTCATGCGCAACGCGGATGCGCTGATCGAGGGCGCGCGCGCCGACGGGCGACTCGGATACAAGCGCGCCGCCGAGGCGGGCCTCGCCTTTCCCATCTGGTTTCGCGCCGCCTATTTTTTGCATCGGCGCCTTGGAATTCGGCGCTTTCTCGCCGAGCAGCTCGGCGAGCGGTTCGAATGGCTCTTGACCATGCGGCTGGTGATCCAGGAGCTCGCCAGCGCCTCGGCGAAGCGCTCGCGGGCCATCTTTAGCGATCGCGTCGAAGCGTTGGTCGACAAGATCCTCACCGACCGTCTCGACCGCATCAAGACCGGCCTCGACGCGCTCCGCCGCCAATATCCGGACTACGCCGCCGCGCTCGAAGCCCGTTTCTTGCGGCAATCCGCCCTGCGGCGCGAGATCGGCCGCTACCGCGCGCTTTATGACGAAGGCCTGATCGCGGCGGAGGTCTTTCGCGATTTGGCCTCAGGCGTCGAGGACGCGCGCGCCGCCGAGGCCCTGCCCCGCTTCGACATCGGGCTCGACACGCGCGCCCTGATGGAGCGGCTGGACCTCTTCGCCGGGCTCGACGACAAGCACCTCGACAGTATCGCGCGGCTCCTCAGGCCGCGTCTCGTCGTGCCGCGCGAACTGATCGTGCGGAAAGGCGACCGCGGCGACACGGCGTTCTTCATCGCCTCCGGCGCAGTCGACGTCGCGCTGCCGCAAGGTCACGTGCTGCTCGGCAGCGGTGACGTGTTCGGCGAGATGGCGCTCATCACCGGCGAGCCGAGACAGGCGGACGTCCGGGCGCAGACCTACAGCCGCCTGCTGGTGCTGCGCCGGGCGGATTTCCAGAACCTGATGCGGGCCAATCCCGACCTCAGCGCCAAGTTCAATTCCATCGCCGCGAGCCGGCGGGCCGCGAACCTGTCGGCGATTGCGTGAGCCGCAAGACCACGAGAGGCGCATCGCACCGCAATCTCAGAATGTCGCGCCCCGCGCCGCGAGGACGTGCTCTGCGACCGGCCCGAGGGCGAGCGCCGGCAGGTATTGCAGCAAGGTGACGACCAGGATCACGGCGAGCAGGAAACCGATGAACAGCGCGCCGTCGGTCGGCATGGTCCCGGCGGAGGGTTTCGCCTTCTTCTTCGCCGCCAGCGACCCGGCAATCGCCAGGATCGGGATCGCATGCGCGAACCGGCCGAGGAACATTGCAATTCCCGTGGTGACGTTCCACCAGGGCGTGTTCGCGTTCAGGCCCGCGAAGGCCGAACCGTTGTCGGCGGCGCTCGAGGCGTAGGCGTAGACGATCTCGCTGAGGCCGTGCGGACCGCCGACCCCGAGGCTGTCAAGCGCGATCTTGATCACCGACGCAGCGCCGGCGAAAACGAGCACGAGAGCCGGCGACAGAAGCAGCGCGAACGTGGCGAACTGCATGTCGCGGGAATTGATCTCCTTGCCGAGATATTCCGGCGTCCGTCCGATCATCAGCGCGCCGATGAAGGCCGTGATCAGGACAAGGAGGATGAGGCTGTAGAGGCCGGTCCCAACGCCGCCCGGCGAGATGCAGCCGAGCAGCAGATTGAACATCGCGACGAGGCCCGAGAGCGGCATCGCCGATTCGAGGACCGCGTTCGACGCGCCGGTCCCGGTGCCGGTCGTGGCGTCGACGAACAGCGCGGCGCCCGCGTGGCCGAAGCGCAGGTCCTTTCCTTCGAGGTTGCCGAGCGAAGAATCGACGCCGAGCGCGGCGAGCGCCGGATTGCCCGCCGCCTCGACCTTCCAGACGACCGCGAGCGCGATCACGAAAATGACCGCCATCATGATCAGCAGCGCGTGTCCCTGCCGGACGTCGCGCGCCATCCGGCCGAAGGCGAAGACGAGCGCGACCGGCAGCACGAGCTGGCTCCAGTTCTGCAGGACGTTGGACCAGACGCTCGGGTTCTCGAACGGATGGGCGGAATTGGCGTTGAAGAAGCCGCCGCCGTTGTCGCCGATGAGCTTGATCGCCTCCTGGCTCGCCACCGGCCCGATCGCGATCGCCTGCTTC
>NZ_JBKQOT010000563.1:0-2854 GCF_052145395.1 Roseiarcus sp. | reverse complement strand
ATATCGATGACGCGATCGACAAGATCGTGGACCGGGTCGAGCAGCAGGCCGTGGCCCGGCGCGACGCGTCGACGCTCCAGGCCGAGCTCGCCGTCAAGCTCGCGATCGTCGGCGGAATCGGCGCGCTCGTGCTCGCATTGCTCTTCACTGCGCTGACCGTGCGCTCGATCACCGTCCCGCTGAAGCAGCTGGAGCGATGCATGGCGTCGATCACACGCGGCGAACTCGACGTCGCGATGCCGCCGACCGGCGTCTCCGAGATCGTGGCGATGACCGGCACGCTCGGGATGTTGCGCGATAGCCTGATCGAGAGGGACCGCCTCGAGCAAGAGCGACGGCGCGCAGAATTGGAGATCCGCGCCGCGCGCGACGCCGCCGAGGCGGCGCTGCACGAGCTGAAGGCGGCCCAGGCGAATTTGATTCAGGCTGAAAAGATGGCGTCGCTCGGCCAGCTCACCGCCGGGATCGCCCACGAAATCAAGAACCCGCTCAATTTCGTCAACAATTTTGCCGGCCTTTCGATCGGGCTGCTGGACGAACTGAAGGCTGCGGCCGCATCCGCCTTCGAAGCGCTCGCCCCGCATCAACGCCGCGAAGTCGCCGAGGTGACGGAGATGCTGACCGGCAATCTGGAACGGATCGTCCAGCACGGCAAACGCGCCGACAATATCGTCCGGAGCATGCTGGCGCATTCCCGCAGCGGCGGCGGCGACCGGCAGAGCGTCAACCTCAATACTCTGGTCGAGGAGTCGCTCAATCTCGCGTATCATGGCGCCCGAGCCCAGGATCAGGATTTCAACATCGCTCTGGATCGGGAATACGGCGCGGACATCGCGCCGCTCAAGCTCGTGCCGCAAGACATGACGCGCGTGTTTCTCAACCTCATTGGCAACGGATTCTACGCCGCGAACCAGCGCCGCCGGACAGTAAACGACGGGGCGTTCAGACCCGTGCTGACTGTGACCACGCGCGATCTGGGCGAGGCGGTCGAGGTGAGGGTGCGCGACAACGGCTTCGGCATTCCCGACGACATCCGGGACAAGCTCTTCCAGCCGTTCTTCACCACGAAGCCGCCCGGCGAAGGCACCGGGCTCGGGTTGTCGATCAGCTACGAGATCGTCACCAAGGAGCACGGCGGGACGATCAAGGTCGCCAGCGAAGTTGGAGCCTTCACCGAATTCGTCGTAAGTTTGCCACGCTGCTTCCCGGCCAGAGGGGCAGCGGATTCTTCGGCGGCGAGCGGAGAGTCATGACCGTAAGCATCTTGATTGTCGACGACGAACCCGACGTCGCCGTGTTGTTTCGGCAGCAATTTCGACGCGAGGCGCGAGAGGGGGCCTATGTCCTGCACTTTGCTCTCTCGGCCTCGGAAGCGCTGGAGCGTCTCGCAACCGACATCGAGCCGCAATTGATCGTTATTCTGTCGGACATCAACATGCCGGGGATGGACGGGCTGGCGCTGCTGCGCGAGATCAAGACGCGTCGGCCCGACTTGGCGGTCATCATGCTCACCGCCTATGGCGACGAGGAACGGCGCCGCCGCGCGGCCGAATATGGAGCCGTCGAATTCCTCACAAAGCCGGTCGACTTTGATTTCCTGAAGGAGCGACTGCGCCAGCTGCCCGCCCGACTGACCTGAGGGTGTCCCCGTGATCGCTTCAACAAAGATCCTTGCGGTCGACGACGAACCCGATTTCGAGTTTCTGATCAGGCAGCGTTTTCGCCGTCAGATCCGTGAGGGAGAATTCGCATTCCGCTTCGCCCATCATGGCGAGGAGGCGTTGTCCGCCCTCGATGCCGAACCGGATATCGACCTCATTCTGCTCGATATCAACATGCCGGTGATGGATGGGCTCACTCTGCTGAGCGAGCTGCACGAGCGGCAGTCCGCGGTGCGCGCGATCATCGTCTCGGCTTATGGCGACATGGCCAATCTGCGCACGGCGATGAATCGCGGCGCCTTTGATTTCGTCACCAAGCCCCTGGACCTGAGCGATCTCGAGATCACGGTCCGCAAGGCGCTGGCGAACATCGCCAAGCTGCGCGAAATGGATCGGGTGCGCCAGGAAGCCGAGCGGGCGCGCAACAATCTGTCCCGGTACTTTTCTCCGAACATCGTCGAGTTGCTGGCCGCACAGGATGAGCCGCTCGGCGCGGTCCGCCGGGAAACGGTTGGCGTTCTGTTTGCTGACATTGTCGGCTTCACCCAAATGGCCGAGACCATGCCCCCGGAGGCGGTCATGGCGATGTTGCGCGAATTCCACGCGCGGATGACCGCACAAATCTTTGCCTGTGGCGGAACGGTCGACAAATACATCGGCGATGCGATCGTCGCTGTGTTCGGCGTTCCGAGCGCGAGCTCCAAAGACGCCGCCAACGCGCTCGCCTGCGCCGAAAAGATGATTGAGGCGCTTGAGCGTTGGAATGACGAGCGCGAGCGTGCGGCGGCGGATCGCCTCGCGATGGGCATCGGCATCCATTACGGGCCGGCTGTTCTCGGCGATGTCGGCAGCGAATACAGCATGTCGTTCACGGTGATCGGCGACACCGTCAACACGGCCGCCCGATTGCAGACGCTGACGCGCACCCTGGGAACGCCGCTGGTGGTTGGCGACACGCTGGTCTCGGCCGTCAAAACATCCTGTCCCGACATCGCGTCTGAAATCACGGCGCAATTGGAGGACCAGGGCGAGCACAGCCTGCGAGGTCGGGCCGGCCCCGTACGGATTTGGACGCGCAAGATGAACGGTTCGAACAGCGGTTCCCGTCAACCATAGCGGGATTCCGCGCCCTTCCGAAAATCGTTTGACCGAATCAGCGGGATCGATTCCAGTCGCCTGGTGAAGACGAATCG
>NZ_JBKQOT010000562.1:0-2683 GCF_052145395.1 Roseiarcus sp. | reverse complement strand
GGGGAATTGGGCGCGGCGATCTGGCGCGCCAGCATGAAGCGCATCTCGTCGAAATAGGCGCGCGCGTCCTCGTCGCCATTGAACACGCCGGCCTTCCAGCCCCAATAGGCCCAGGCGCCGGCGAGCCGGTCGAACACCTGCCGGGCGGACGTCTCGGAGCCGGTGCGCTCGGCCTTGGGGAGCGCGGCGAGCGCCTCCTCGTCGGGAACCGAGCGCCACAGGAACGACGGGACGTCGGGCTCCTCGTGCTTTTTGAGGCGCGCCGGCACGCCCGCCTTACGGAAATATTTCTGCGCGAGCACGTCCGCCGCCACCTGGGTCCAGGCGGCCGGGACCTCGATATTGTCGAGGGCGAAGACGATCGAGCCGTCCGGATTGTGATCTCGCTCCGGGTGGTCGCAAACGGGATCCGGTCGTAGGGCGAAGCGCCCGCGTCAGTGTAATACCGCCCGATTCTCATGGTGTACAATTCCTATATCTAAGTAGTACCTTCGTACTACCTCCAAGCCTCTCGCAATTTCGACGAACTTGCCGCAATCACGCTTACTGATACAGGAAACTCAATTCAACTAGCTCCGTTACATTATTCACAGGATCTCCACAAAATCGTCACCATCTTGCAAAAAATCTCCCGCAATTCCACATTCCTCGCAGCGATATCTGCTGCCTCCGATATCCACCATTTTGCCGGTACCACATTTCTGACAGGCACCGCGTCTCAGCGCAATTGAATAGCCGGTTTTTGACTCATCTTTATTGTCGTCATTCGCGCTTTTACGTGTCGTTTCATTGAGCGGCGGTCTTTTATCTCCAAGCGTACCCAACAGTTCAGCAAAGCCGTTAATAACGGTTTGTCTTTTCGTATTCTCGGATTTCCTTTCTAAACGAACTTTTGCAGCCTTAGCACTCACAGAGAAGTCTAACACAACAAGTTCAATGCTATTATAAGGTGACAGCAACTCTTCTTCGATCAGGAAATGAGAGGCGAACTCATTGGCCATTCTCTCAGAAGATTCATAGGCCTCTACATAGCTTGCCTTAGCAATAATCGCAGCGGCACCCGTCTGACGCGCACGTGCGACATCCTTATGACAGAGAACCGCATGCCCGAGCTCGTGAGCCAGCGTCATCCTTGCGCGGCCATCCGAAGCCATTGCCTTCTGCCACACGGAAGACTTAAATCGCATGCGGACTAGGTCGCCCACTACTTCGGTAAGGCCGTCGTCTCCACCCATGCCATCATCAGAAACTATCTCGATAGTAAGCCTCTTCCGCCCCTCAATTGTTGCAACCCATCCCGAGGTCAGACACTTGACAATATCAACACATTTATCTCGTGATACGTCGAACACATGACGCACGCGTCGCGCGATGTCATGAATCTGGGCATTCGACCAACGCTTAGTGTCACGATAATCGCTCATCGCCAACTCCTTGACGGGCGTAAACGAGTCGCAATGGCGCGTCTGGAGACATGCCTTTGCGCAACACGCAGACCGCGCTCGCGCCCGAAAATGAGAACCTGCTCCGCGCCCGCGACACCCAAAAAGCAAGCTACGGCATGGGCTACCCACTCTTCGCGTCTCGCGTTTCAACGAATCAAAACACTACGACGCACCAGCACATTCGTCAATAGGTTGCGCCTGATATGATCCGAAGGCACCATATATGGTGAGCCTGAAAACCGTAAACAATATGTGACCGCTCTCCCGGATCGCCAACTTCGGGTGAGTCGCCGGCGGCTTGCAAGGGGTTCGCGTGGCCCTGCGCCCGCAAAGTTCGACTGGACAGAGCGGGGCTGCCTCGCCATAGTCCGCGCGCGCCGCGACATGGGCGCTTTTTTCGTCGACCAGCGGCTGCCCGATGGACTTAAAGCTGTTTTTCCTGCGCTACTTCACCTGGTGGAACGGGGCGACCCTCAACACCCTGTTCTACACCCGTCGCGTGGGCGAGCTGGTAGGGCACGACGCGTTCGGCAACGCCTATTACCGGACGCGCGGCGGCAAGATCGATCCGGCGCTCGGCTTCGAGCGGCGCTGGGTGATCTACAACGGGATTTCCGAGGCCTCGATGACCCCGCCGGGCTGGAACGGCTGGCTGCACCACACCGTCGACGTTCCGCCGAGCGAAGAAGACTATACGCCCCACCCTTGGGAGCTGCCCCATATCGGCAACCCGACCGGGACGCCGGCGGCGATCCGCCCCAAGGGGTCGGTGCTCCGCGATGGACACCGACAGCCGACGACCGGCGACTACGAGGCGTGGAGCCCCGGCGCCTGAGCGCCTTTTTTTAGCCGCGCTTCACCGGCAGATCGGCCTACATGCGTTTTCCGAACACCGTCATCGCGCTCGGAAAGGGTCCTTTTCGCGCCCCCCCGAGCCGGAGGTCGATCCTCTCTTGCGCCCTGATTTCCTGCGCGCTCGGCGTCGTCGCGGGGCCTGCGCTGGCCGACAAGATCAGCAACCCGACGGCGGTGTTCGACGGCCTCGACAAGATCACCGGGCGAATCATCACCTTCGAGGTGGCGATCAACGAGACGGTCCAGTTCGGCACGCTGCAGGTCACGCCGCGCGTCTGCTACTCGCGCCCGCTGACCGAACAGCCGCAGACCGACGGCTTCGCCCAGGTCGACGAGATCGACGAGAACAAGCAGGAGAAGCGGATCTTTTCCGGCTGGATGTT
>NZ_JBKQOT010000561.1:0-3708 GCF_052145395.1 Roseiarcus sp. | reverse complement strand
GGCGATACGAACGACGTCATTCTTGTCGCCCGCTAAACCAAATCTACTGGACGCTTTTCGCTGGTTGCCTGCCCATCAGCCGTTGAGGTCATCGCGCGTCACGCCGTCGAACGAGAGGATGTAGTCTGGGCCGAACGCGCGACTCGGGGTTTGAAAGCCCGCCTTGACCTCTCCGGCTGCGACGCGCCTGGCGGCGTCGAAGGCCGTCACGGCGGTCAACGTATAAGCTTCCGGGGTCCTCAGGCGCGAACGGACCGTGTGTCCCGCAGCATTGCGCGCCTCTCCGACCAGCACGGCTCGTCCCGCGCGCCGCGCGGCTTCGGTTGGACCTTCGGGCAATCTGTCGACCTGGGCCTTGAGGAGGCTTTGCATGAAGCTGAGGCCAAGGAACGATTTGATGAAGGCGGGCGTCCGCGCAAGCCCAATGATCGCGGGCAGCGCCTCGAAATGGACCTCGATGTTGGGAATGCCGGTTGAATGAAACGCCGTGGCGACGTCGCCCCAGCTGACCTGGACAGTGGGTTTCGCGCCGTCGCCAAAATCGCACGACCCCGACTCCGCCCGGTCGCGGGAGATGAGGAGGCCGCGACGCCGCAGGCGCGTGCCGGCTGCGATCGCCTCGACCATGGTCTTGGCGGTTCCGCGCGACATGGTGGCGCCGAGCGACAGATAGAGTTTGAGATCGTTGGCGTCGGGCAACCGGCGTTTCAGATGCGTCGCGAGGCAGTCGGCCGGCACGACGTCGAAGCCGACGCCGGGCAAAAGCGCCACGCCTCGCGCCTTGGCTTCGGCGTCCCGGGCGGCGAGGGCCTCGAAGACTTCGATTTCGCCGGTGATGTCGAGGTAATGCACGCGATTGCGAAGGCAAGCGTCCGCCACCGGTTTCGACGTCGTCGAGAACGGACCGGCGACGCAGAGCACCACCGAAACGTCCTTGATCGCCGCATCAATCCGGCCACGATCGCGAAGATCGAAGCCTCGTGCGGCAAAGCCGAGCTGCTTGGCGATCGCTTCGACCTTTTCGCGATCGCGGCCGGCCAATATCGGGCGCGCGCCCTTGGCCGCCGCCGTCTTGGCGATGAGCTTGCCGGTGTAGCCGGTCGCGCCGTAGATCAGGATGGTTCCGCTCAAACGGCTATCCTTCCTCGCCTCGTCGGCAATGATGCGTCGCTTTGCCTCTCGACCAACCGACTCCAAAGGGCGTCGCGGGTAGCCTCATGACGAGAGGTTTTGGATTGTGAAGCGGAAGCGCCTGACGAATACAACGTTGGGACATGTCGGTCCCAACGCCGCCCACGCGGTCAGGTCGGTCGGCCGCCGCTCGAACGGGAAGCGTGGGTCGCTCGCATGCGGGGACCGCTGCCGCCGTACGGAACCTTCCGCCCGTATACCGGAATCGAGTTTGGCGCCGGTTTCACCCGCTGGTCTTGGAATGCGGCGTGCCCAAGTACGGGAACTCTCTCAGGACGTCGGTGTGGGGCTTGAGGCCTGTCGGCGGACACTCGTTTTTCGTCAGGAAGGCGAGGCGGTAGTTGATCACATCGTCCGTGAAGACCCGGCCGTTAGGATATTCTGCGGGCTTCGACGGATCGAAGCTCAGGACGTCAGGAAGCGTACGCTCTTTGTCGATCGCGGCAATCGCCTCCTCACGCGTGTAATTACCGGTGTGCCCCATAAGATGCACGAACTGGTCGAGCCATCGCTTGCGGTCATTGACGGGTTCGCTGGCGTTGTATTCCTCCTTGGTGTCATCGGTGTTGAAGAAGCTGCTGACGCTCGGATGGCCCGCGCGATCAACGTGAAGCAACGCGCCATCCCGTCTTACACTGCAGCGTCCCCAGATGTGGATCTCAGGCTTGGGATCGAGCTCACTCGTCGGCAGCTCGATGACGGTCGAAAACACGTTCGCTTCGGTATTCGAGTCCACGCCGGTCCATGGAGACTTGCCGCCGAGATGAGGCTCGGTGAAGTTCCGTTTGCCTCTGGTGTCAAAAAGGTTCTTGATTCCGTCGAAGTCGAAAAAGAACGCGTCGCTGCGGCTGCCGGCGAAAAAAGTGTAGGGGCCGGATTTGACGATATTCGGCTGGGGGCCAAAGGACACCTCGGCGTCGGCGATGATCTTCGTCCCGACCGCTTCGGGCGAACGCGACTCCGCGCCCTTTGCCGCGAATACGCTGACGGTCTGCCTGCCGTTCTGCGGCTTCGAGAATACGTAGCTGAACGCGATGTCCGTCAGGAAATCGCCGTCTGTGTCGATGTTGACGCGATAGATTGCATCGGGATGTAGCGCGTCCGCGTTGGGATTTGCATTCAGAATGATGGCGGTCCTGTTCCTGTCAGCGGGCGACTGGAATGCGTACAAGTCACAGAGGTCGAGTCGTTGATCGCCGAGCGGCGGGCCGAGACTGAGACCGGTAAAGTGGTTCGACATTGCACTCTCCTGCCAAATGGGAGCCCAGCTGGGACTGGCGCACGGAGCAACATACCATCGATCTTGAGAGAGAACGCGGGCAGGTTACGTCCGCCCCCGCCCGGAACATTCCTAGGGGAAAAAGGAACCCGGCGCGGCGAATGCTCCTACCCCAGGAATATAGGCTGACCGTGTGTCAAACCGTCAAAGTGCTCGAAAACAGCAGCGCCTTCGGCTACGGAAAGCCGCCAAATGACGAACATGCGCTATGGCGCCGAGAGCGTCCACCGCATTGATATTTCAACCGTTTAGTGATGGTCCTTGGCGGAGACGCAGTCCGGTAGAACGACCATCCGCCCCCGGCCGCCGTTGGACGCTTTCCCCTAGAGTTCCGAGCTTGTTCAGGTTGAAAGAGTCCGGCGGCGGCCGTATTCGTCCGCCTCAACCCACCGCCTGTGGTGGGTACGGTGGATGGTACGGTCGGACCGGCGGCGCGACATGGGCCTCGGCGCCGCGTCCGCATCTCGACGGTCGCCGGGTTGAAAAACATATGATCGGAGACGCGATTTCCGGTCTCGACCGGGTGTTGCGTGATCACCGCCCGGTCGTGGTGAAGCTCTTCTATTGTCACGTCGGGGATGATGCCGCCGATCGACGGGTTGTCGGTCATGATCAGGGTCGAAGTCGGCCGCGGCGTCGTCGATGATCGGGGCGAAGGCGTTGCTCATTGTTCATCCCCAGGAGAAAATGCTGTGATTCAATTCATGCGTAGCTTTCTGACAATTTTCTCCCTTCTTGCATTCACGATGCCAGTCGGGGCCGCGGCTTCCAAATGCGACGCTATCAGCGACCTGGAGGCTCAACTTCGCTGTTTCAATCGCGAAGCGGGAGGAAACGATCTCCCGATGCCGGCTCTTCCGGACCCGACAGCGCAATGTAGGCGGCTCCCCGGGCCGACCGCCAATTTATGCCCGGACGGTAATCAGCAAGGATACGAAATCACCAAAGAATATTGGACCCGTTTAAGCGAGTCTTCCGCAATCATTTGTACCGCCTTGGCCAAAAACAATTGGAATGTGGCGATGGCAACGTCGATTTGCCTAATAAGCCGCGCCCAGATTTCAAGCGCGACTGATCTACTGCGCCGCGCCTCCGAAATTTCTCGCGACGTCGGCCGAGGTCCGGTCAAGGTGCGATCCGACCGCGCCGGCCGCGGCGTTCGGGTCCGAGACGCCGGTGACGTTGACGTTGTTCGTTTGGTTGACGGTCACGGTCTTGTCGCCGCCGCCTGAGGCCGC
>NZ_JBKQOT010000560.1:0-5532 GCF_052145395.1 Roseiarcus sp. | reverse complement strand
CCGACGAGGAGGCGACCAAGGCCTACGACTCCGGCCGCTGCGACGCCTACACGACCGATTCCTCCGGCCTCTATTCCGAGCGGCTCAAAATGTCGGTCCCGGACGACCATGTCGTCCTGCCGGAGATCATCTCCAAGGAGCCGCTCGGCCCGGCCGTGCGCAAGGACGACATCCAGTGGTTCGAGATCGTCCAGTGGACTCATTTCGCCCTCGTCACCGCAGAGGAGCTCGGCGTGACCAAGGCCAATGTCGACGAGATGCTGAAATCGCCGAACCCCAACATCCGCCGGCTGCTCGGCGTCGAGGGCGACTTCGGCAAGATGATGGGCCTCAACAACGACTGGGCCTATCAGATCATCAAGGCGGAAGGGAATTACGGCGAGATTTTCGAGCGGAACGTCGGCATGGAATCGCCGATCAAGATCAAGCGCGGCCTGAACGCGCTGTGGACCAAGGGCGGCCTGCAATACGCCCCGCCGATCCGTTGATCCGCTTCCGGGCGATCGACCGGCGCGCGGGCGCGCGGCCCGGCCGCCGGGCCGACCGGGATTGTGCGCCGCCGGGTTGCTCCCGAACGCCGTTGCCTTAAGCGGCGAAGACGCTATTGTCCGCCCGCGCCGGGCGCCGCCCGAGCCGGATTCGGGCGCGGTCGGATTGAGGTATGGCGACGGATATCCGCATAGCGCTGGACGCAATGGGGGGCGATCACGGCCCCGCCGTCGTGTTGCCTGCGGCGGCGATCGCCCTCGAGCGGCGTCCGGACGTCCGCTTCCTGTTGTACGGCGATCAGAAGGCGATCGCGCCCTACCTGTCCGCGGACCCGAGGCTCGCCGAAAAAGCCGAGGTTTTTCATACGGACGTGGCGGTCAAGATGACCGACAAGCCGAGCCAGGCGCTTCGCACCGGCCGGCGGGTGTCGTCGATGTGGCAGGCGATCGAGGCGGTGAAGACGGGCGCGGCCGACTGCGTCGTCTCGGCCGGCAACACCGGGGCGCTGATGGCGATGGCGAAGTTCTGCCTGCACACGATGGCCCCGATCGACCGGCCGGCGATCGCGGCGCTCTGGCCGACAACGCGCGGCGAATCGATCGTCCTCGACGTCGGGGCGACGATCGGCGGCGACGAGCAGCATCTCGTCGATCTGGCGGTGATGGGCGCGGCGATGGCGCGCATCGTGTTCGACATCGACAGCCCGACGGTCGGTCTCCTCAATGTCGGGACCGAGGAGATCAAGGGCGTCGAGGAGGTCAAGGCGGCCGGCCGGATCCTGCGCGACGCCAACCTGCCCAACATGCGCTATCAGGGATTCGTCGAGGGCGACGATCTCGGCAGGGGTGCGGTCGACGTTTTCGTCACCGAGGGCTTCACCGGCAACATCGCGCTGAAGACGGCCGAGGGAACCGCCCGCCAGCTCGGCCAGTACATGCGCGACGCGTTCAGCCACAGCCTCATGTCGCGCATCGGCTTTCTGTTTGCCCGCAAGGCCCTGGACGCCCTGCGCGAGCGAAAGGCGCCGCGAGCGCACGGCGGTGTGTTTCTCGGCCTTGACGGCGTCGTCATCAAGGCCCATGGCGGCGCCGACGCCGACAGCTACGCCGGCGCCGTCGAGCTTGGCTATGACATGGTCCGCCAGGAACTGCTGGCCAAGATTCGTGAAATGATCGCACAAGCCAGCGAGAGCCGTCCTGCGGCGGCCTCGCCGGTCGCCGAGACCTGACCTCCGGAATCCCGAATGGCATCGAACCTTCGTTCCTGTGTCCGCGGCGTTGGCGCCGCGCTTCCCGCCCGAGCCGTCACCAACGACGAACTCGCCGCCAAGGTGGACACCTCCGACGAATGGATCCGGCAGCGCTCCGGCATCGCGCAGCGCTATGTCGCGGGCGAAGGCGAGACGACTTCGACCCTGGCGACCAGCGCCGCCGAGGCGGCGCTCCGCCACGCGGACCTAAGCGCCGACGACATCGACCTGATCGTGGTCGCCACGGCGACGCCGGACTACACCTTTCCCGCCGTCGCCACCCAGGTGCAGGCCAATCTCGGCGTCACTCAGGGCGCGGCCTTCGACGTGCAGGCGGTTTGCTCCGGCTTCGTCTTCGCCGTGGCGACGGCCGACAAGTTCATCCGCTCCGGCTCGAACAGGCGGGCGCTGGTGATCGGCGCCGAGACCTTCTCGCGCATCCTCGACTGGAGCGACCGGACGACCTGTGTCCTGTTCGGCGACGGGGCGGGGGCGATCGTGCTCGAAGCGCGGGAGAGCGACGGCGCCTTCGCCTCGCCCGGCGTGATCGCCTCGCGGCTCAGGTCCGACGGCCGCCACCGCGCCAAGCTCTATGTCGACGGCGGGCCCTCGACGACGCAAACCGTGGGACACCTGAGGATGGAGGGCAAGGACGTGTTCCGCCACGCCGTCGGCATGGTGACGGACGTGATCCAGGGTTGCCTCGCCGACGCCGGCTGCGACGCTCAGGCGATCGACTGGTTCGTGCCGCACCAGGCCAACCGGCGCATCATCGACGCCTCCGCCGACAAGCTCGGCATTCCGCGCGAGAAGGTGGTTGTGACGGTCGACCAGCACGGCAACACCTCCGCGGCGTCGATCCCGCTCGCGCTCGCCGTCGCGGTCAAGGACGGCCGGATCAAGAAGGGCGACCTCGTGATGATCGAGGCCATGGGCGGCGGCTTCACCTGGGGCGCCGCGCTGATCCGCTGGTAAGAGGCGCGTTCGACACGCGCTCGGCGTCGTTCGGCACGCGTTCGGTGCCCATTCGACGCGTCCGAATCAGCCCTTATTCACCCGTGAATCGACCCTTTTCAAAGGCTTGCGGGCGCGAATCGGAAAAAACGAATCGGAAAAAACGAATCGGCGCCCGCCGGCGCCGGCCTGAGGGGCGGGCGAAAAGCGCGGACAAAGCCACGATCGGGTCGGAGCGTCGGGGGCGGGCCATGCTCGATCCTAGCCGATATTTCAGATAATCGGAAGAGATTGGTCGTCTCGGCGTGAGCGTCGGGCGACGCCCACGGTGGCGGACCGGGGCTGGGCGGTTGTCGCCGAAAGAGACGCGTCCGCGCCGGGCGTCACGCACCTGTGACAGTGTGCAGTGGATGGGGATACATCTCGCTCCAAGGAGAAGAGCCGGGGAGAAATGTCGCCGCCCCGGCTCCGCCCTTCGGCCACGACCGATCTAATCAGCTAATGGGCCAGCCTAGCCAACGGCTTTTGATCGCTTCGACTCGCTGGCGCCCTGGATGTCCTGAGCATGGGCCAACGAGGGTCTGTTCCGTCATGTCAGAGCCGACGCATCTAAGCGACGACCGTGAAGTCATACGTGTAGGTGGGTCCGTGGTTGGGGGTCACGTGGAGCACAGCCGGTCCCAGAATCGGATCGCCGCCCCACAGCGGGACGCCAAAGGGTGTCGTGATGCTGCCCTCGTAACCGCCCGGAAACGAGAAGTTTTGGACTTGATCGTGCAGCGGTGAGCCTGCCTTAAATGTCACCCTGAATTGCACCGTGTGGAGGACCGTTGTCGTATTGTGAATACAACCAATAGAGATTATTGGTTGTGAACGTGCTCTGCTTCTGCTTCACGTCCTTGACGGGAGGTCCCAGCGCCGTCTGCGCCACCCACACTTGCCCCCCTACAGCCTGCACGTGTGCAAGGGCCTCTTTTGCTTTGGGGTGTGGTTGAGCGTTCAAGTGGTCAGCCATAAAGAATCTCGATAGTTTCAATGACGACAACTATCCGCCCATCTTGCCGATGGACGCCAGAGCTGAGCGCTATTTTTTTGTTCTGTGCAGTGACCGACGTCACAACTCGTGGACGCACTTGCTTAAATTGCGCGGTTTCGGGTGTTACGTTGATAGTGCAATCTATTGTCGACGCCGCGGCGCCCTCACTTCGCCTCCTAGGCGCTCGAGCGCAAGAGGCCATCGGCCAGGCTCGCCTCGTCCGCGCTTCACGACGGACAGCGCCTGAGCGAGCCGAAAGTCGGCGCGCTCGTCACAACCCGGATCGGTCACGCCGCCCGCGTCAGCTTCGTCGCGAAGGGGAACGGCGACGGCTCGATCGACCCCATCTCGGGTCGCGGACACGCCCATTCCCGTCGCGCTGTGGCGGCGATTGTTGATGTGATTAATCCATCCAAGGGTCGATGGACTTCCACCACTGGAACATGTTCCCGTGCAAGCGGGCCTCGCGCTGAGATGACCCGTAAGGGAAATCGTGGATTCAGCCGCAATCCTGGACTCTCCGGGCAGCCGCTCTCGCGCGCCGCAGGTGGCGTTTGTCCGGGCAGCAGGCCTCGGTCGGGGAGGGGCGCCGCACGGCGCGTCCGTGCGGTGCCCTGCGCCCGGCTTTCCGGGCGCCAACCGGGTGAAGACTGGCCGGGCGAAGCCAGAGCGATTTGTATTTCGGCGGAATTGACGGCGTCAGCGCCTCCGCCCGCATAGGGGAGCGCCTCTATTGCTTGCCGTAGGTCTCATCGAAAGCGTAGCCGACGCTGCGCACGGTCCGAATCGGATCGCGCTCGCGCCCCTTTGACAACTTTTTGCGCAATCGACCGATGTGAACGTCGACCGTGCGGTCGTCGATTTCGGCGGCCCGCCCCCAGATGTCGTCGAGCAGTTGGTTGCGAGTGAACACTCGGCCCGGCTTCTCAAGGAGAAATTCGAGCAGCCGGAATTCGGTTGGAGCAAGATGAATGTCGCGATCGCCGCGCCGGACGCATCGGGTCTCGCGATCGAGGTTGAAGTCGCCAGCGCTGAGGCGATCGGCGATCCGCTCTGGACGGGTTCGCCTGAGGAGGGCGCGCACCCGCGCCAACAGTTCGGGAACGGAAAACGGCTTGACGATATAGTCGTCCGCTCCGACCAAAAGACCGCGAACGCGCTCCGCCTCTGCGCCTCGCGCCGACACCATGATGACCGGGAGCATACGGGTGTTCTCGCGAGCGCGGAGCCTGCGGCAGATCTCCAGACCCGAGACGCCGGGCAGCATCCAGTCGAGAATGACAAGATCGGGCGGACTCTCGGCAAGGCGAAGCTCGGCTTCGTCACCCCGCCCCACGCTGTCAACGACGTAGCCCTCCGCCTCCAGATTGTAGGAGAGCAAAACCGCGAGGTCCGGCTCGTCTTCCGCGATGAGAATGCGTGGAGCAGACGCGGCGCCGGAGCGCACGCTCTCCCTGCGCGCCTCGTTCATGCGTCGCCCCCGGCGGCCTCGACGTCGATGTCGGTCTCCTGCCGTCCGCGCGGACGGTCGGAGGGCATCGTCTCGCCGGTGACCAGATAGACGACCGTCTCGGCGATGTTGGTGGCGTGGTCGCCAATCCGCTCGATGTTTTTGGAGCAGAACAGGAGATGGGCGCAAAACGAGATGTTGCGCGGATCCTCCATCATGTGGGTGAGGAGATCCCGGAACACCGAGTCCTCGAGCGCGTCGAGGTCCACGTCGCGCTCCCAGACCTCCCGCGCCCGCTCGGCGTCGCGCTGCGCATAGGCGTCGAGGACATCTTTCATAAGCTCGGTGGCCACC
>NZ_JBKQOT010000559.1:0-4273 GCF_052145395.1 Roseiarcus sp. | reverse complement strand
GTGAACATTCCGGCGCGCACGCCTTCGTTGAAGCTGCGCCCCTTCGCACGCACATCCGCCATCACCTCCCCGCGCACGTCCTTGAGGTGGATGTGGACGATGCGGTCGCCGAAGCGGTCGATGAGCTTGGCGTAGTCGAACCCGCCGGCGTCGGCATGGCCGGTGTCGAGGAGGAGTCCAACCGCGCGCCCGGTCGCATCGAATAGCCGCGATACTTCGTCGAAGGTTTCGGCGACCATCATCAGATGGTGGTGATAGGCGAGCGTCAGGCCGTACTCGCCTTTCAGCGCTAGCGCGAATTCGGTGAGGCGGTCGGCATAGGCGGCGACCTCCGACTCCGGCATGATGGGGCGGTCGGACAGCGGCGCATCGAGTGGCAAGCCCGGCGCCATCATCGCGCATTCGCCGTAGACCATCGCCGAGGCGCCGAGCGCCTTCAGGAGCCGCGCGTGGTCGGCGACGGCCTGCATCTCGTCGTCTACCATCTTCTCGGCCAGCAGCCCCGAGTGCCAGCCGGAGGCCAGAGCAAGGCCATAGCTATTCAGCAATGGCCCGAGCGTCGCGGCGTCGCGCGGAAATTTGCGGCCCAGTTCGACGCCGGCGTATCCGACCTCCGACGCCTCGGCGAGGCAGGTCTCGAGCGGGATGTTCGCGCCCAGATCTCCGAGAATGTCGTTGGCCCAGGACAGAGGGCTGACGCCAAGCCGCACGCCGGCCGGCAGAATATCGAGGGGACTGGTCATCGGCTTTCCTCCCTTGGCATTGCGCCCGAGGCTATCCGCGCGCTAACCCTCAGAAAACGGCATTCTTGAAGAGATTTCTTCAGACGCGGAGGACAGGATGGCGCGCAAGACGCGGACGCGCGACGTTGCGGAAGCGGCGCGGGTTTCACTTTCCACCGTGGACCGGGTGCTCAACGGCCGCGGCGGAGTCGCTCCCGACAAGGAAAAGCGCGTGATCGAATGGGCGCGCAGGCTCAAGCTCGACCGGGCGCTAAGCCATCGTCCGGTGCGCGCACTGCGCATCGCCGCGCTGTTTCAGCCGCCGGAAAATCCCTTCTACGCCGAGGTGCAGCGCGCGTTCGAGGCCGCGTCGCGCGCCTACCCTGACCTGAACCTGCAGGTTTTCATCCACCATTTCGATGCGCGCAAGCCATCCCAGTTGCCGCAAAAAATCCGCGACCTCGGTGCGAGACACGACGGGCTGATTCTGACCGTGCCGCAGAGCGACGCCGTCGCCGATGCAATCCGCGCTGTCTCGGCTGTCATACCGGTGGTGACGCTGGCGACTGACGTTCGCAATTGCGGGCGCCACGCTTATGTTGGCCCCGACGACCGCCGCGCGGGTCGCGTCGCCGGCGAACTGATGGGACGATTCCTCGGGCCGAATGGCGGCGACGTCGCCATGATCGCAGGCCTCTTGTCGCTGATCGGCAATGAAGAGCGCGAAATGGGCTTTCGCTCGGTGTTGCGAGAGCGGCATCCGAACTGCCGGGTCGCCTTGGTCCTGGAGAGCGGTGAACGGGCCGAGCGCGCAGGCGAATTGACGCGCGACGCCCTATCGGCAAACGCGGGGCTCCGCGGAATCTACAGCATCTCGTCCGGCGCGGAAGCCGTCGTGGCGGCGCTGAAGGCGCTCAAACGCGAGGACGCGGTGTTCATTACGCACGAACTGACGCCCGACCGCCGCGACCTTTTGCGCCAAGGCCTGATCGACGCGATCATCGACCAGAACCCGGAATTCGAAGTGCGCACAGCGGTCGAAACGATGGCTCGACTGACCGGACGACTGGAGGGAGACGGGCCTCCGACAATTACGCCAGTGCACATCCATACGATCGAAAACGCCTGACGCTGTTCGAAATCGATGGCCATCACGCGGGTTCTTCTGATTGGGGCGCGCCATCCCTCTCAGCACGCATTTCTTCCGAAGCCGCGGCTGGGTCAAAGAGATCTATTGGAGGCCGCGCGGCTGGCGCGCAATGGTCCAGCGCCTCGCCGCCGATCTCGGTTCGCGTCCGCATCGGCTTCGATACCTTTCGGGCCTCGGCTCCACTTGTCCGTCTAAACAGCGGTTTTTAAATGATGATGCGGCGCGGGTCGGCGACAAGCGCCTCGTAGCGGGTAAGAAATCGCGCCGCATCGGCGCCGGTCACGACTCGGTGATCCCAGGACAGGCTGAGCGGGACGGTCAGGACGGGCGACCAGACGCCATCCTCCCAGATCGGAACGATCTCGGCGCGGCTCAGACCCATGATCGCGACCTCGGGCGGATTGACGAGCGGCGTGAATTCGCCGCTCCGGATGCCACCGAGGTTGGAGATCGACATCGACGCGCCTCCGAGATCCCCCGGACGCAAATTGCGATCTTGCGCGCGGGACGCCAGATCCACAATTTCGCCGGCGATGCGCCAGAGGCCTTTCCGGTCGGCGTCCCGGACCGCCGGCACGACGAGCCCGTACGGCGTGTCCACGGCCACCCCGACATGCACGTAATGATTGATGACAACGGTCTCACCATCGGCGCTCAGCGACGCGTTGAAGCGGGGGAATTCGGCAAGACACCGCGCCAGCGCTTTAACATGAAAAGCAAGGGCCGTGAGTTTGACGCCGCGGGCGGCCGCCTCGCCCTGCAGCGCCGTTCGGAACGTCTCGATACGGCGCATATCTGCTCGGCCATGATTGGTCACCTGCGGTATGAGGGCCTGCGCGGCAGACAAATTGGCGGCAGCGACGCGCGCCAACCGCGGCATCGGTTCGCGGGTCACCGGGCCCCATCGCGTGTGGTCAACGTCCCAGAAGCGAAGGTGATTCTGCTGGGGCGGCGCTCCGGGCGAATTCGACGCGTGCCGATCCACGTCTTCCCGCGTCAGGGCGCCGCGGCCGGCCGCGGCCGCTACTGCGGCGAGATCGGCTCCAGCGCGACGCGCTTGCGCACGCACGGCGGGGCTCGCGAAGGGGTTCATGACGGACCTCACCAACTCGTCGAGATGTATTGAGTCTCCATGAACTCGAACATCCCTTCGTGTCCGCCCTCGCGGCCCAGACCCGACTGCTTCATGCCGCCGAACGGGGCGGCCGGATCGGACACCAGACCGCGGTTGAGGCCGACCATGCCGAAGTCGAGCCGCTCGCAAACCCGCATCCCGCGATTCATATCTCGCGTGAAGACATAGGCCGCGAGGCCATATTCCGTGTCGTTCGCGCGCGCAATCACTTCCTCCTGATCGTGGAAAGTTTGAATGGCCGCGACCGGCCCAAAGATTTCCTCCCGCACGCAAGCGGCGTTGGCTGGCACGCGTGTCAGAACAGTCGGCGGGTAGAAGAAGCCTTTCCGGTTGGGGATTGCCCCGCCAAGCCGCAGTTCCGCGCCTTTGGCGACCGCGTCGTCGACAAGCGCGGACACCTTGACGCGCGTTTCGGCGTTGACGAGCGGGCCGACGTCCACGCCGTGCTCGAGACCGCCGCCCATCTTGAGCGCGGCCATCTTCTTCGTCAGCCGAACGGTGAAGTCCTCGGCCACGCTCTCATGCACGTAGAAACGATTGGCCGCCGTGCAGGCCTCGCCCATGTTGCGCATCTTGGCCACCATGGACCCTTCGACCGCCGTCTCGATGTCGGCGTCTTCGAAAACGATCACCGGCGCGTTGCCGCCGAGCTCCATCGCCGGCGTAACGACACAGTCGGCGGCCGAACGCAGCAGCTTGCGCCCGACCTCGGTCGAACCTGTGAAGCTGATCACCCGCACGCGGGGATCACGGAGCAGGCGATCGATCAGCGCGCCGGATTTCTTCGACGGCAACACGTTGACGAGGCCCTTCGGCACGCCCGCCTCTTCAAACAACGGCATCAGTTCCAGCATGGTGAGCGGTGTCGCGGAGGCCGGCTTGATGATGACGGGACAGCCGGCGGCGAGAGCGGGCGCAATCTTGCGTGTGCCCATTGCGGCCGGGAAGTTCCACGGCGTCACCAGCGCAGCGATGCCGGCGGGCTTGTATTGGACCAGGATCCGGGCGCCGGAGGCGGGAGCGCGGACGACGAGCCCATCGGCGCGCACGGCTTCTTCCGCGAACCAGCGAAAGAACTCGGCCGCGTAGACCGCCTCGCCTACCGCGTCCGCGCTCGCTTTGCCGTTTTCGAGCGTGATCAGACGGGCGATGTCTTGCAGCCGCGCGGTCATCAGGTCGAAGATCTTGCGCAGCGTTTCCGATCGCTGCCGGGGCGAGCGGCTCGCCCAATCCGCAAACGCGGCTTGCGCGGCGTCGAGCGCGGCT
>NZ_JBKQOT010000558.1:0-13056 GCF_052145395.1 Roseiarcus sp. | reverse complement strand
CGAGCCTCAGGAATCCGAGGCCCGGAATCAGGGCGAAGACGCCCGCGAGCCAGACCGGCGTCATCGAATAAACCGCGAGCTTCATCGCGTTCTGCGGGCTCTTCTGAGCGGAAAAGGTCGGCGCCAGGCCGTCGATGATGACCGCCATGACGTAAAGCACGACGAACGTCACGAGATAGTGGACGATCCCTCCAAACAGGCTGGAGAAAAAGCCGCCATGATGGAGATGGTGCAGGTGCGGTCCCACCCAGCCGAACACCCCGCGGCGCAGGAACTGGCAGACCGGGGGGATCGCGGCGAGGAACGCGGCATAATTGGCGAACAGATAACCGGCGTCACCGGACTCCGGCTCGATTGCCCGCCACTCGACGGCAGGCGACAGAATCATGGCCTTTGCGCGCTCGACGATGTCCAAGAGGGGCCCCGCTTGCGGCCGCCGAGAATCCCGACGCCCCGTTCGGCCGCCGCGCCGCACTATAGGTCGCCGCGCCGGCCCGCGCCAGCGTAGGGGCGGAGTGAAACAAACGCCGCGGCCCTCCGTATAGCCATCGAGGCTTGAAGCGACGCAATCCGACGATAGGGTCCATCCCCATGATCCAACTGAAGGCGCCTTGGAACGAGCGCAACGGCCGCTTCTCTCCGCTGAAGGCGGTCGTCTTCGCCGGACTGTTCATTCCGGCGGCGTGGATCGTCTATCTCGACGCCACCGGCGCGCTGGAGCCGAAGGTCGTCACCGAACTGATCCATGAGACCGGCCTGTGGGCGATCCGGTTCCTGCTGCTGTCGCTCTTGGTGACGCCGCTCATCCGCTCGGCGCGATATCCCAAGCTCGTCGCCGTCCGCCGGATGGTGGGCGTGGCCGCCTTCGCCTACGCTGCGGCGCATCTCACGCTCTATGTCGTCGACCAGCACTTCAACCTCGCCCATGTCGCGAGCGAGATCGCGCTGCGCTTCTACCTGACGATTGGATTCGTCGCCTGGATCAGCCTCGCGGCGCTTGCGGCGACCTCGACCGACGCGATGATTCGGCGGCTCGGGCCGAAGTGGCGGACGCTGCATTCGCTGGTCTACGGCATCGGCGTCCTCGCGCTCCTGCATTTCATGATCCAGGCGAAGGCCGACGTGACCGAGCCGGTCATCATGACGGGATTGTTCCTGGTCCTCATGCTGTTCCGGGCGGCGGTGAAACGTCAGGTCCCGCCTTGGGCGGCCGCGCTAATCGGCGTCGCCGTCGCCACGCCGGCGACCGCGCTGATCGAGGCCGGCTGGTACGCGCTGGTTCGCCACATCCCGTTCTGGGAGGTTCTCGACGCCAATGTCGATCCCGACATGACGTTCCGCCCCTCGGCCTATGTTCTTGCCGGCGGGGCGGCGCTTCTTGCGGTCGCGATCCTGCGCCGGGGTTCCCAGGCGAAGCGGGCGCCCGCGGTCGGCCCGCGGCGCTCGGCGTCGGCGGGGCCGTGCGCCAACCCGGCTACTGTTTCGTCCTGACGCTCTCGCTCCGCGGCCGCAAAACCCGGTCAGAACGTGATGTTGGTGCGCAGCCCGACCACGAATTCGTTCTTGATCTTCTGGTACGGCTCGTCCGGGTTGGCCAGTCCGCCGCCGGGGTTGATGATGTACTGGACGTCCGGCTGGATCTGCAAAGAGGGCAGGATCTGCGCCTGATAGGTCGCTTCGAGAAACGTCTCCGTGCCGCGCACCGGCGTGTACACCGTCGGCTCGAACACCTGGAGAGCCCTGTCGTTGTTCGCCGCGCCGTTGCTGACCTGCGCGACGCCGAAGCCGAGGCCGAAGACGTCGTTCTCGCGCCCCGGCAACGGATCGTGCAGGGTCAAGCCGCCGTTGACGCTGAAGCTGATCAGGTTGCGATCCTGCAGGGTGGTGAACATCGGACGGATGAAGGCGCTGACGTTGCGGTTCGGGTCGCTCGCGCGCCAGATCATCTGGTCGGCAACGGCGTAGATCGCATAATTGCCCTGCCTCTGGGCCGGCATTCCATTGCTCTCAGGGCTCGCGAGCGGAACGCCCACGGTGTCGTATTGCTGGCTGTCGAAATCCTCGCTGTCGTACCAGGCGCCGATCTTGTACGTGCCCGGCAGCGGGCCATCGGCGGCGGCCTTGCCAGACGGAGTCGCCGCGGGAAACGTATATTGCAGCTCGGCGATCGCGAAAACGCCGGTGTTCAGCGGGAAGCTCACGCCGTTGGGATTGCTCAGCGGGGTGTTCGGGGAGTTCAGCGGAATGGGGCTCCCGTTGAAAACGCCCGCCATGATCGTCACGGCGTCGGACGGATGCGCCCGCGCGCGAACGCCGAGGCCGGAGAGCGGGTAGGCGGGGCCGCCGGCCGGCAGATTTGCCGACGGCAGCATCGGCCAGCCCATCACCGAGTTCAGGAAGTACCCGGCATTCTGGCTCATCATGAACTCATTGTCGAGGCTCTGTTCGCCGATCTTGACGTCGAAGCGGGCGCCGAAATTCTGCTGATACCAAAGCTCCCAAAGTCGAATGGAGGCGTTGGCCTCGAGACCGCTGACGGTCTGCAGGTTCAAGAGATTGGATTCGCTGAGATCGCCGCCCCAGATATGAAAACCGCTGACGTTAAAGATGCCGCCTTCGAGACCGAAGAGCGGCTTCGTATCCAACTGCACCTGAGCGGTCGTGACGCCGTTCACCTCGAAGCCCTGGCGGACGCCGCCGGTCAGGTTGCCGAACGTCTCCACCTCCTCGGAGAGCTGCAGCGTGATCCCGTATTTGGCGAGCGCCGGCCTCAGTCCGCCGATGTCGCCGAGCACCGTCGGGCTTTGCCACGATCCGCTGAGCACGCCCCACGGCGCCGTGCTGGCCTGGTCGGGGGTCGGCGTCGCGGCCTGGGCGCGCAGGCGCGGATCGAGGGACGGACTCGCCGGGAGGGCGGGCAAGACAGGAGGGGCCAGATTCCCCCCGACCTCAGCAGGCTCCGCGGCTGCGCTGGAAACGGGCGGGGACATTCCCACGGCGGCGGGGTCCGCATGCGCGGCGCCCGCGAGATGAGCCGCGGCGACGACGGAAGCGACCGAGAGAGTCGCGCGGAGGCTGAGAAGGCGATTTGAACGCTGATGAGAAGGCAAATCAAACTCCACGTCGACGCCGGCAGTCTCACGACTAGGGATCTTATAAGACCCGTGACCTCAATCCAGCTTCGGAATAAAGCCTTCGCAAAACCGCAACATGACAATTCCGCGGCTCAGTCGGCCTCGAACGCGCCGACCAGGCCCGGCGCCTCGACGTCGGCCTCGCGCCGGGCCCAAGCTCGCCAAAGGACGACGGGACGAAAGGCGGCGGCGCGGGCGGTCGCTTCGAGATAGGAGGGGGCGTGGGCGAAGCGCAGACCTTCGAGAAGGCGGAAGCCCTCGCCGTCGAAGGTCTCGGCTGTGAACGCCACGAGCCCGCCGTCGGCGAGCGCCCGCCGGCAGGCGGCGAAGACCGGCTGAAGATCGCCGAAATAGCAGAGCGTGTCGGCGGCCAGAATCAGGTCGAAGGCGCCGGGCGGCGACCGCTCAAGCCGTTCGACCGCGTCGGCCGCCTCCAGGGCGTCGTATGCGCCTCGGGCTCGCGCCTTGGCGATCATCGCGGGGGCGAGATCGACGCCCTCGAGACGGCCAACGCGATCGCGGATCGCTGCCCCCATGAGCCCCGTGCCGCAGCCGAGGTCGAGCGCGGCGGCGAAGCGCCGGCCGGGCGCGGCGGCGTCGAGCGCCTCGATGGTGAGCGCCGGGCCGCGGTAGGCGAGGGCCGCGACGAGATGGGTCTCGAAGCGCGGCGCATAGTCGTCGAACAGCCGCGTGACGTAAGCGCGCGGCAGGCCGGTCAACGGGTCCGTTGCGCCGAGTCGCGCGAGCCGCACAGACGCGCCCAGAACGTCCGCGGGGTCGGCCGCGACCGCAAGGCGAAAGGCTTCGGCCGCGCCCTCGCCGAGCCCAAGCTCTTCGCGCGCGTCGCCAAGGGCGAAGAGGGCGGGGGGCCATCCAGGGGCCCGCTCCAGCGCCTGCTCGAACATCTCCGCCGCCGCTGCGAAATCGCCATCCTCGGCCGCCGCCACGCCATAGGCGAAGCGGCGATCGGCGATCAGGTCGCCGCTGGGAAGCGGTCTATTCCAAGGGCTCATGACTTTGCGCTAAGCGTAGAGGGGCCAGAATGACCTATCGCAACGTTAGAGCGTGATGTCTTCAGGTTAGACCGGCTCCTGTCGACGGGCCATGGCGACGAATCCATTGAGGGAGGCCAACGGAACCGGTCGCCTGGACGCCGTCGGCGCGAGACATTTGGATTTCCTCAGGCCTCCGCGGAGAGAGGCGCCGGCTCCGCAAATCTTCGGATTTTGATGGTTGGATTTCCTTGGAATTCCTTGGAATCTCTCGACCGAAATGAGCCTTTTCAAAGGGTTACGCGCGACCTCGCGCGAATATTATTCGTCATGCGGCCCCTCCCCGGGTAAAGGGCCTCGTCCCGTTTGAGGACGGCGTCGGTCCGCTCGCGCTTCGTCTGATGTTCGCATGAGGGGATCATACCGGGTTTTCTGCTTTTCCGCAATAAATAGTCGCGCCCATCGCATTGACGCGCGCAGAGGGCGCCGGCGCCTTTGTCCGCAAGAAAAACAAGGGACCGGCGAACGCCAATCCTCCCGCACCGCCCGGATCGCTTTGACGCTTCAAGAGGACAAGGGCGCCCCGGCCAGGAGCAAAGGCGAAAACCGGCCAAGTCCGGCCGGCGGTGATCTCGTCGCGGCGCGCGAAGGCCGGGGCAATCGTAAGGCCGTCGGCTGAGAGGTTCGACCACCGCCGTCATTGCGAGGAGCGTGAGCGACCAGGCAATCCAGGGGCCGCAGGGCGCCCGACGATCCTCTGGATTGCTCCGCTTCGCTCGCAATGACGGGAGCGAATCGACTTGAATTCATCTCGGTCCAGGGGGCAATTACCGCCTCCCCGCCGCGGCCTTGCTGGCCGTCTGGGCGCCGCCTAGTCTGGCTCGCCGCCTGACGATGGGGGATGTCTCATGAAGCTCGCACTCGCGCTCGCACTCGGCGCGGCGATGGCCGCCACAGACGCCCAAGCCTCAATGCTATGGCGGTGGACGTGTACGGGGCCGGGGTTCAAGGCGAAAGGCGCGTTCACGACCAATGACAAGCCGGACGCGGACGGGTTCTATGCGATCACGGGCGTCACGGGCGAGGCCAACGGCATCGCGATCACCGGGCTGCAACCCGCCAAGACCGCGATTCCGGGCAACGAAGGCTGGCCGGTCGACAATCTCGTGCGGCCGCGCGCGCCCCAGCTCAGCAACGGCGGCTTCGGTTTCGCGCTCGCCGACGGGTCGTTCGCCAATCCGTTCTACGGCGCCCGCTTCGATCCGCCGGGCTTCCTCGCCGTCATCTCCAACCCGGCGCACGGTCAGTGGCGGGAGCCGCGCGTTTTGTGCGAGGCCCGACAGGTTCAATAGAGTCCTTCGCGCAAGTCCGGCAGATCCGATGGCTTCTCCGGTCGTCCGCAGGGTCAGGAGGCGGGAGAGCGCGAGTCGCATGGCCGCGCGGTCCGAAAGCACGGGACCGTGCAGCGCCTGAACTCAGACGACGATGGGCTACGCAAAACAGGGAATATATCCATTCACTATTGTCCCGACCGATGTCAACCAATGTATAGTTAAAGTCTATTTGCCGGACGATATGCCGCATGGCGGGCGACGCTTTCGCGTGCTACCCGAAAGCAAGATGACATCGTCTCCGTCTTACCAGGCCGAGCCGGGAGTCGCCGGGAACGACTTTGGTCATCGGCCCCATAGGGAACCGCTGCGTATTCAGGAAACCGGCAGTTCCTGCCGGCGTGGACGTCAATCATGAACAAGCAACACGAAGTCCTGTTTTCTCCGATCAAGATCGGAAAGCTGGAAATCAAGAACCGCTACGTGATGGAGCCGATCGGCCCGGGCGGTCTTTGCGACGCCGACGGGACGTTTAACGCGCGCGGCGCCGAGTATTATGTGGAGCGGGCGAGGGGAGGGGCCGGCCTGATCATGACCGGCGTCACCATGGTCGAGAACGAAATTGAGAAATGCGTCTTGCCCTCGATGCCGTGCCCGACCCTCAATCCGGGCAACTTCATCAAAACGGGCAAGGTCATGACTGAGCGCGTCCACGCCTATGACGCGCGCATGTTCCTGCAGCTTTCCGCCGGCTTCGGACGGGTCAGCGTGCCCGGCGTCGTCATCGGAACGCCGGTCGGACCATCGCCGATTCCACATCGCTGGCTGCCGGGCGTGGTCTGCCGCGAACTCACCCACGTCGAAGTGAAGACCTACGTCCGCAGTTTCGCCGAATCGGCGGAGATCGCGCAGAGGGCGGGCTTCGACGGGATCGAGGTCCACGCGGTCCACGAAGGCTACCTGCTCGATCAGTTCGCCATCGCCATGTTCAATCAGCGCACCGACGAATATGGCGGCAGCCTCGAAAATCGCCTGCGCTTCGCTGCCGAGATCGTCCACGCGATCAAGGCGCGGTGCGGCCAGGACTATCCGGTGTCGCTGCGCTATTCGATCAAGAGCTTCATCAAGGACTGGCTGAAGGGCGGCCTGCCGGGCGAAGAGTTTAGAGAGATGGGCCGCGACCTTCCGGAAGGCGTCGAGGCGGCCAAGATCCTGGAAAAGGCGGGCTACGACGCCTTCAACGGCGACGTCGGCTCCTACGACAGCTGGTACTGGAGCCATCCGCCGATGTACCAGGCCAAGGGCCTCTACCTGCCGTTCAACGAGGTTTTGAAAAAGGCGGTGAGCGTCCCCGTCATCACCGCCGGGCGCATGGACAACCCGGACCTCGCGGTCGAGGCGATCAAGTCCGGCAAGACCGACATGATCGGCCTCGCGCGACCGCTGCTCGCCGATCCGTACCTGCCGCAGAAAGTCAGGGCCGGCAAGACCGACCGGATCCGGCCGTGCCTCTCGTGCCAGGAAGGCTGCATGGGCCGGCTGGCGGTATACGGCCAGGTGTCGTGCGCCGTGAACCCGGCCTGCGGACGTGAGGCGGAGTACGGGCTCACGCCCGCTTTGCAGCGCAAGCACGTCATGGTGGTCGGCGGCGGCTTGGCCGGAATGGAGGCGGCGCGGGTCGCGGCGCTCCGCGGCCATGTGGTCGCGCTCTATGAGAAGTCCGACAGGCTCGGCGGCGTGGTTATTCCGGGCGGCGTCCCGGACTTCAAGGAGGACGAGCACGCGCTCGTCCGATGGTACGAGCGCGAATTGCGCGAGCTGAAGGTGCCGCTCACCTTCAACACCGAGGCGACCGAGGACCTGATCACTCGCGCGGCGCCGGACGTGCTGATCGTGGCGACCGGCGCCAAGCCGAAGATGCTGCCGCTCGCCAACGAGGCCCACGTCTATACTGCGGAGGAGGTGCTCAACGGCGACAAGCCGGCCGACGATCATACGATCATCATCGGCGCGGGCCTCGTCGGCTGCGAGCTCGCCCTGTGGCTCAGCGATCAGGGCAAGTCGACCACGATCGTCGAGATCGAGCCCAAGATTCTCGCCCAGGCGGGCCCGCTCTGCCACGCCAACGCGACGATGCTGAAGGAGCTCATGGAGTTCAGGGCGGTCAAGGTCATGACGTCGAGCACCGTCGAAAGGCATGCCGAGGGCGGCTACGTCGTCAAGACCGGTGACGAGGAGACGTTTGTCGAAGCGGAGTCGGCGATTCTGGCGATCGGCTACGAGCCGGAGCGGAGACTCTACGACAAGGTTCGCAACAAGGCGCCCGAGGTCTATGTCTTCGGCGACGCGCGGCGCGTGCAGAACATCATGTACGCGATCTGGGACGCCTACGAGGTCGCGCGCGCGATCTGAGGCGCGGCCGACGAGGCGGGCGGGGCGGCGCGCGCTTCAGGCGGCCGCCGTCCTCCCGCCCGGTCGGCGCGCCTCGACAAGCAGCAGGCTCACGCGAGGCGCGACGTCGTTGCTCAGCTCATCCAGTTGCCGCCGTCGATGTTGTAGGTCTGCGCGACGATGTAGTCGGCGTCCTCGCTGGCGAGGAAGGTCGCCAGGCCGCCGATCTCGTCCGGGCGCGCCATGCGGCCGAAGGGCACGGATTTGCCGACGATGCGCTTCTTCTCGCCGAGCGGCAGATGCTCGTACTTGGCGAACAGCGAATCGACGTGCTCCCAGTGCTCGTTGTCCACCACGCCCGGCGCGATCGCGTTGACGTTGATGCGGTGCTTGATGAGGTCGAGGCCGGCGCTCTGGGTCAAGCTGATCACCGCCGCCTTCGACGAGCAGTAGATGGCGACCAGCGCCTCGCCGCGGCGCCCGGCCTGGGAGGCGAAGTTGATGATCTTGCCGCCGTGCCCCTGCTTGATCATCTGCTTGGCCGCCGCCTGCAGCATGAACAAGAGCCCCTCGACGTTGACGGCATAGACGCGACGGTAGCTCTCTCGGGTGATCTCGACGATCGGCGCGAGGTCGAAGAGGCCGGCGTTGTTGACGAGAATATCGAGGCGGCCGAAATGCGCCACGGTCGCGGCGATGGTCGCGTCGATCGAAGCCTGCTCGGTGATGTCGAGCTTGAGGCCGAGGGCGTTCGGGGCGAGTTCGGATGCAACAGCCTTGGCGCCCAGTTCGTTCAAGTCGGCGATAGCGACCTTCGCGCCCTCCCTCACGTAGCGTTCCGCAATCGCCTTGCCGATGCCTCGCGCCGCGCCGGTGATGATGGCGACTTTGTCCTGGATCTTCATGAGGGCCTCCTCGGGCACGATGAAATGTGTTTGCGCCAGCAAACCCTCAACCTTCAGCCGCTTCCCTCACGCTGTGGAAAATCGGCCCGAAAGGTCGAATGAGGGTCTGGCGCGAGATTCGATTCAATTCATCTCGCGCTTGAGCCCCGGCGCAGCCGGGGACGCGGCGCGCCGCGGGCGCCTCTCAAGGCGGTGTGATCTCTCCATGGACATCCCACAGGTCTTCCCAGGTCTGCCCGTCCTTCCACAAAAAGACCTGCCCCTTGATCAGGCGGCAGCCGCGATCGATCCCGGCGATGGCCTTCATCTCCTCGGCGCTCAGCGGATCCACGACTGCGGCGCCGAGGTTGGCGGCGTAGTTGCGCGGGTTGACCGAGAAGGGGATCGGCGTCTGCCCCCGCTGCACCGCCCATTTGACGCAGACGGCGGCGGGATGGACCCGGTGACGCGCGGCGATCGCGACGATGACGGGATCCTCCAACGGCGAGGTGTCCTCAGGCGTGCGGTCGCGCTCCGGGCGCCCCGGCGAGCCGAGCGGACAATAGCCGATCGGCTGGATGCCGTTCTCGACCACGAAGCGGAAGAGCTCCGGCTGCTGGAAATGGGGGTGAAGCTCCATCTCGTTCGCCGCCGGCTCGACGCGCGCGTCGCGCAAGACGAGCTTCAGCTTGGGAACCGTCATGTTGGACGCGCCGATGTGGCGGACGAGCTTCCGGTCCGCCAGTTCCTCCATCGCGCGCCAGGTCCTCATGAAATTCTCATGGATGTAGGGCCGGGCGTCCGGACTGCGCGAGGTCACGTCGCAACCCGGCGGATGGAAGTTCGGGAACGGCCAGTGCACGAGGTAGAGGTCGAGATAGTCGAGCCGGAGATCGGCGAGCGACTTCAGGCAAGACGCGATCACGTCCTCCGGCGCATGCCTGTCGTTCCAGACTTTTGAGGTGATCCAGAGACTCTCGCGTGGGATTCCGCCGCGGATGATCTCTTCGAGCGAAGCGCCCACCGCGTCCTCGTTGCCGTAGACCGACGCGCAGTCGAAATGCCGGTAGCCGACGGCCGCAGCGCCGCGCACCGCGGCTGCGACCTCGGCCGGCCCCACCGCGTCGGAGCCGAACGTTCCGAGCCCGACGGCGGGCATCATCGCGCCGGTATAGAGCCGCCTCTGCGGAACCGACGCCGGGTCGATCGGCTCGATCCCGATCTCGTCAACGATGGCCATGTCCGCTCTCCGGTCGTGGCGCTCTGCAACCAACGCTCAGCGCTTCCGGGTGCGCAGGGTGTCGAAATAGACCACGATAATGATCAGGAAGCCGGTGATGATCCGCTGCCAGAACGGGTTGAGGTTCAGGAGGTTCGCGCCGTTGTTGATGGTGGTGAGGATGAACGAGCCGATCAGGGGCCCGTGCACCGAGCCGACCGCGCCGAAGAGGCTGGTGCCGCCGATGACCGACGAGGCGATCGCCTGCAATTCCCAGCCCTCGGCCTGGGTCGGATTGCCGATGCCGATTCGCATGGCGAGGAGAACGCCGCAGAAGGCCGCGCAGAAGGACGACACGACATAGGCGAGATAGGTGATCGCCGCGACGTTGACGCCGGAGAGCCGGGCGGCCTCTTTGTTGGAGCCGATCGCGAACAGATAGCGGCCCCAGCGGCTCTGCTCGAGCAAAATGTAGGCGGGAATCGCGACGACGATGACCATCCAGAACAGCATCGGGATCTGGAACCACGTGCCGTCCGTCCAGGGGAAGCCCAGGAAGCTCGACCGTGAAAAGCCGGTGAAGGCGTCGTTGGTGATCGAGATCGTCGAGCCGTTGGTGATCAGAAGCCCGATGCCGCGCAGCGCGTACATCGTCGCCAGCGTCATGATGAAGGGAGGCAGCCCCATCTGCACGACGCCGAAGGCGTGGAAGAGGCCGATGAAAATCCCGACGGCGAGCGAGATCGCCACGGCCCCGGCGATCGTCGACGCAAAGCCCAAATCGTGGACCAGCAGCCAGGCCACGGTCATTGAGGTGAAGCCTGCAACGGCGCCGACCGAAAGGTCGATGCCGCCCGTGATGATGGCGAAGGTCTCGCCGATCGCCAGGATCGCGATCATCGCGCCCTGGCGCAGGAGGTTCGCCATGTTGTTCGCAGTCCAGAAGGTCGTGGTCTCGATCGAGAGCGCGAGCCACATGACCAGCAGCAGGCCGAGGAGGGTGAGGCCCAGCAGCACGTCCAGCCGCCGGCCGCGCTGATGGTCCTGAGAGATGGTTTGATCAGTCATGTTGTTCTTAATGCCCCGCGCCTTAAACGCCGATTGCTTCGGTCAGTATCGCTTCGTGGGAGGCGTCCTTGTGTCCGTGGGTCGCGACCAGCCGGCCCGCCCGGAAGACGTGCAGCGTGTCGGCGAGTTCGTAAACCTCCGGCAGGTAGGACGAGATCATGATGATCCCCGCGCCCTGTTTGAGCAGGGAGCCGAGCAGGCGATAGATTTCGGCCTTGGTGCCGACGTCGACGCCGACGGTCGGCTCGTCGAAGATGAAGAGCTTCGCGCCGTGATTGAGCCACTTGCCGATCACGACCTTCTGTTGATTCCCGCCGGAAAGACTGGTCACCGGCGCCATGCGCGACGAGGTCTTGATCTGGACGTCGCGGATCTGCTTGTCCGCGCACTCGGCTTCGCGCGTGAGATTGATGAGCGGGCCGATGCTCAAGAGCTTGAAGATCGGCAGGTTGATGTTGAGTCCGACGCCAAGCGAGAGGCAGAGGCCCTGATCCCTGCGGCTTTCCGGCGAGAGCGCGATGCCGAGGTTCATCGCCTGCCGCTCGTTGCGGATCGACACGTCCTTGCCGCGCCAGACGATGCGGCCGGAGGTCGCCGGACGGCGGCCGAAAACGCTCTGCACGAACTCGCTGCGGCCGGCGCCGATCAGGCCGTAGAGGCCGACGACCTCGCCTTCCCGGACCCGGATCGAGACGTCCTGAAAGCCGGGGCCGGTGAGGGCGTGCGTCTCCATGATCGTCTCGCCGATCGGAACGGTGTCCTTGTGATAGATCTGTTCGATTTTGCGGGCGATCATCAGCGCGATGAGGTCAGCCTCGTTGGTTTCGCTCACCTTGCGCGTGCCGACGAGCGCGCCGTCGCGCAGCACGGAGACGCGGTCGCACAGCTCGAACACCTCCTCGAGGCGGTGGCTGATGTAGACGATCGTGACGCCGCTGGCCTTGAGCCGGCGGATCAGCTTGAAGAGCGCCGCCGCTTCCTGGCGGGTGAGATAGGCTGTCGGCTCGTCGAAGATGAGGAACTTGGCGCCACGCCGCTCCGCGCGTGCGGTTGCGACAAGCTGCTGCTGACCGATGGTCAGGGACGAGAGTAACGCTCCTGCGGGCAACGAGAAGCCGAGATCGTCGAGCAGCGCCTGGGCGTCGCGCACCATTCGCTTTTTGTTGAGCAGGCCGCCGCGCATTTCTTCGTCGCCGAGAAAGATATTGGCGGCGACTGTCAGGTGAGGGCAGAGCACGACTTCCTGGTGAACCGCGTTAATGCCGAGATTGATGGCTTCATGCGGCGTCGCCAGCGCGACAGGCGCTCCATGCCAGAACACGTCGCCCGACGAGCGCGGATAGACGCCGGTCAGAAGCTTGATCAGCGTCGACTTGCCGGCGCCGTTCTCGCCGACAATCGCATGAATCTCGCCTTCGTCGAAAGTCAGATCGACGGTCCTGAGCGCGTGCGTCGCGCCGAATCGCTTGTCGAGTTTTTCGAGGGCCAGAATCGGCGCGCCGGCGTTTGGGACAGCAGATTCAACAGATGCCATGGCCGCGCTCTTGGTCTTGCCCTTGGGTGATTTCGGCGAAGATCATCCGCCCCGCTTCCTGCGCCGCGCAATGGGCGCAGGGAAGGGCGCGCCGACGCCATGGCCGGCGCGCCCCGTGTCAGATCACTTCGGCGGATAGAGCAACTTGTGCTCCTTCGGATTGTCCATGTTGGCCTTGGTGACAAGATTCGCGCCGGTGTCGACGAAGGCGGGGACCTTCTCGCCCTTCGATGCGGCGAGTGCGGTCTTCACGCCGTCGTAGCCCATCCGATAGGGGTCCTGCAGCAGCAGCGCGGCGATCGTGCCGTCCTTGAGATACCCGATCAGCTTGTCGTCGGCGTCGAAGCAGACGAGCTTGATCGTGTCGCCCTTCTTGTTCTCGGCGATCGCCTGGCTCGCGCCCTGGCACTGGATGAGATTGTCGGCGAACACGCCGCGCAGGTTCGGGTTGGCGGTGATCAGGTCGGTCATGATGTTGAGGCCAGTCGTGGCGTTGCCGTCAG
>NZ_JBKQOT010000557.1:0-3522 GCF_052145395.1 Roseiarcus sp. | reverse complement strand
CCAAGCTGCGCTGCACGCGAGGCTCCACTTCCATCAGGGTTTCGGACGCGTGGTCGGTCCCCAGCTGATTGAAGATCGCGACCCGGCTGTCGTGGTCCAGCTCTTCCAGAATGTCGGCCATGTCGACCGGGTGGATCTGCGGCAGCTTCGCCTTCAACAGGTTGAGCTTCAGGTCGCCGCTGAACCGGCCAATGTCGGGCGGCAGCGGCTGGACGGAACTCCACGGGATCGTGTCATCCTTGATTGTCGCCGCAACACTGCGGAGGAAATTGGCGATCCGCCCAAGGCCGATGCGGCGCAGGAACCCAGACCGCGAGCAGTCGACTCCGGTGACATAGAGACGACCGTTCAGGCGCGCGAGCTTGATGTCGTATACGACCTCGACCTCGTCGTCGTCGCTGTCCAGAACTTTCTTGTCGAGCAGGTGGTCGCGCAAGCGCACCTGGCCCTCGCCCGGCTCGCCCTCGAAGTCTTCCAGCCGGGAAATCGCAAGGGTCGACCGACCGTTTGGCTCGAGCCGCTCGACCTTGTCCCACGGGATCATCAGCGACTTGTAGCCGAAGGGCCGCTCGATGAAGAGGTGGGTCACTTCGGCGGCCTTACCGCCGTCGATGGCGATGACGTCGGCCAGTTTGCCGATCGCCTTGCCGGATGCGTGCGCCTTGCCGCCAATCAGATCGGTGAGGAGGTAAGTCTCGCTGGAAGGATTGGCTTCGACCGACATGGCGTCCTCGAAAGACCTAGGGCGTCAGGAGCGTAATGAACTTGTAGACAAGCAGGCCGACCAGAACGAGCAGGTAGATGCGCAGGGCGAGCAGCGCCCGTTGCTCGGCCGGCGACATCGTCAGGCGCGGGTTAGCGAAGCGGCGGTTGATCGTGCGGACCTGCTCGATCTGGTCGGCGACGACGGCGCCGATGGCGTGAAAAATGTTCATGGCGTCCCTGACTGGCCGAGCAGGCTCGGAAAGAGGGTGGTCAGGCCGTAGGCCGTCGACAGCGCGATGATCACGGCTACGATCGAGCCGTTGATGACGTTCTCCCAAAGCGTGTTGATGCGGTCGCCCATCGTATCCTTGTCATTTAGGAGAAGGATAAGGAACACGAGCGCGGCCGGAAGCAGCGTCACCGCGATGACCTGCACGAACAGCGTAATCAGCACCAGCGGCGCACCGGGAATGAGGACCACGAGACCCGACGTAATGAGCGCGAAGAAATACGCAAAATAGAACCACGGGGCCTCGCGGATCTTGTTGTTGAGCGAGTGGGCCCAGCCGAACACCTCGCCGAACGCCCAGGAACTCGCGAGCGAGATGCAGATCGCCCCGAGCAGGCCGGCGTCGAACAGGCCGATCGCCATGAATATGCCGGCCCAGTGGTGGGTCTCCATCAGCATCCGAGACGCCTGCGCCGCGTCGGTGACTTTCCGCCCGTTGAGCACGGTTCCCGTCACGATGATGATGAAGATCGCCACCAGAACGGTGAAGAACGCGCCGACCAGGGTGTCGGTCTTGCCCCACGGGATGTCGATCTCCTTGAGGCCCTTGTCGACGACCGACGACTGCTGGAAGAACAGCATCCACGGTGCGATGGTCGTGCCGATGTTGGCCATCAGGAAGAAGAACAGCTCGCCGGTGAAACCGCCGGGGAAATTCGGGATGATGCCCTGCCTCATGATTTCCGACACGCTCGGATTCACCATGAAGGCGCCGGGGATGTAGATCAGGTTGATGGCACAGAACGCCATCGCGAGCTTCTCCCACGTCCAGTAGCGGCCGTTGAGCACCATGAAGCCCATGAGCAAACAGAGGGCGATAACGGTGAGCCAGCCAGGGACGCCGAAGATCGCGAGCGCCGTCGTCATGCCGATGAACTCGGTGACCAGCGTCAGCCAATCCAGGAACAACAGGTCGATCAGCGAGAACCAGCCCCAGAACGGCCCGAAGCCGTCGAAGATCGCCTCGGCGTGTCCGCGCTTGGTCACCGCGCCCAGCCGGACCGTCATTTCCTGCACGTAATAGGCGACCGGCCCGAGGATGATGAGGAACCAGATCAGGTGGTATTGGTATTTCGCGCCGGTCGCCGCGTAGGTCGTGATGCCGCCCGCGTCATTGTCTGCGACCATGACGACGATGCCGGGCCCCGCGATCGCCAGGTACAGCCGGATGGCCTTCCCCCATCGGCGCGAAAAATAATAGAGGCGCGTGGTCCAATTCACGTTTCCGCCCCTTGCTTCTGGGCCGCGCCGCTCGCGTCGCCTATGTCCCTATCAGGCTCTCAACCCCGCGGGTCAACGATCCCGCGATGCGGCAAGTTGTCAGGGGCCGTCGCGCAGCATTTCCCTTCGCCGGGCGAAGGACCGGCGCCAAGACGTCGCCAAACCGTCATGTCGCGGTCCTAGGCGATGGCCAATCACCGCAAACTCCGGGCCCAATGATGGCGCACGCAGAACATCACTACATCCGTCGCACAGGCTGGCTCCGCGCAGCGGTGCTCGGCGCGAACGACGGGCTCATATCGACAGCGAGTCTGGTCGTCGGCGTGGCCGCCGCGGCCGCCGATCGGGGCGAGATCCTGACTGCGGCGTTCGCCGGCTGGGCCGCAGGCGCCATGGCGATGGCTGCGGGCGAGTTCGTTTCCGTTAGCTCGCAGGCCGACTCCGAGGTCGCCGACCTCGCGCGCGAATAGAAGGCGCTCAAAGACGAGCCGCAGGCCGAGAAGGCGGAACTCACGCAAATCTATGTCGAGCGCGGTCTCGATCCAGCGCTGGCCCAGCAAGTCGCCGAGCAATTGCATGCGAAGGACGCGCTGTCCGCGCACGCCCGCGACGAGCTAGGCTTCGCGGATAACGGCGGCGCCAATCCTTTGCTCGCCGCCGCGGCGTCTGCGCGTGCTTTCTCACTGGGCGCGGCGCTCCCGACGTTGGTTGCGATCCTTGCCCCACGGGAAATTCTCATAGCGACCGCTTCGGCCGCGACGCTGATCTTCCTTGTCGTGCTCGGCGCGCTCGGCGGCTGGCTCGGTGGCTCCGCCCTGGTCCGGCCCGCCTTGCGGGTCGGATTCTGGGGCGCGATCGCGATGGCCGTGACGGCGGGGATCGGGGCCGTTGTCGGGAAGGCGGTTTAGTCAGCTTGGCTCTGCATTGCCGTGAACGGCGAGGTGTTCTGGGAGCGACGACCGGCTCGAGGACGCGATCCGCTGGTCGAGGGCGGCATCGCCGATCGCGGGTTAAGTCGCAGATCCCCAGTTGCTGATCGGCTTGCAGCGCGGGGTCCGGGCCGCAAGCGGGCGGATGTCGCTCTGGTTAACGCACGCATTGCGGATGGCACGGTCCCCTCGTCTTAGCCCCCGGGATTTTGAGGGCGTCATCTTTAGCGGCCGCCGCACAATCGCGCTCATCGAACCTGAACGTTTGCGGCAAATCATTGCGCAGGCCGCGTGACGCATGTGCTTGTGTGCATGAGCGGCCGCCTATCGGCGCGCCGCTTTCTGCTCGCGGCGAGCTCATCGTGGAAAATGCAGAAG
>NZ_JBKQOT010000556.1:0-2678 GCF_052145395.1 Roseiarcus sp. | reverse complement strand
TTGGTGGTGACCAGCGTGCTCTTGCTCTGATAACGCCGCGAGACCAGTTCGAACATGAGGTCGGCATGGCGGTTGGAATAGGAGAGATACCCGACTTCGTCGATCACCAGCAATTGCGGGCGCGCATAGTGGCGCAGGCGGCGTCGCAGTGCGGAATCGCTATCGAGCGCGCAAAGGTCGCCCAGCAACTGGCCCGCGCTGATGAACAGGACCGTGTGCCCTTGGATCAGCGCCTGGTGAGATGTTCTGCGCCAGGGTCGACTTACCGACGCCGTTGGGATCGAGGGCCAGACGCACGGCGTTGGGAAAATCGCGCGGCCCGTTTGCGGCTCCCGCGGACGGCGTTGTAGAACGTTTCCGTCCCGACCATGGTCGAAGCCGACGACTCGTGGAAACGAGTCGAGGAAGTGGAATGCGGGTGCGGCCTGTGCCACAAGATCATCCCATGCGAATGGCTTTCATGGATTCGCGACCGGGAATGGGTACCACGGTGCCGGGGCGCGCATGAGCGCCTGACCAACAATAGCTTTCGCAGCTAACCCGCGACGACTCGGAGCGCGGCTGAGAGCCCATCTGCGGCCCTTCGGAATTCGCCTCGAGGCGCAGTTCAAGGGCTACGACATTGGCGCTTCGAACGCGTCGAGCAACTGGCATGCTTCGTCTCCGGTATCGGTAGCCGGTTGGCGCCCGCGCGTGAGGACATTGAGGATGCGATCGCGAATGCCGGCGCGAGCGGGTTCGACCTCGAGCACGTCGATGACTCAAACCTATGGGAGAGCGAAGCGATGACGCTGAACGGTTTTGTCGAAGCGCTCGGCGAGCGCGTAACGGTCGCGCGGCGTCTGCCGACCGTCAAGGAGCGATGAATCCGATTCACGCCGCCAGCGGGGCGGCGAGATACTCGCTGCCGGTCCAACGCTCTTTGCGCAATCATCTTTTTCGATCCGCACATTGCGGGCGTAGAGCGCTTGCTGTGCTCCTCGGGAAGCGAACGGAACGGGAGGAAGGCGGCAGAAATCCACTTTTTTGCGAAACGGATCAGTCCGGGACTGTCCCATGCCGCAGTTCCTTCAGGCGCATCAGCATGGCCAGCATCCGCTCGAGCTTTCGGTCGAGATGGACCTCGTAGCGGCCGAGCCGCTCCAGCTTGTCGGGATCGAGCGACTCACCGAACGCCTGCTCCCGGATCAGCGGGCGGTTGGCGAGCTCCTTCTTGCGGTCCTCCAGCCAGGGCAGCACTTCTCCCTCTAGAAAGCCGCGCAGTCCCTCGACGTCGGCGGTGGCGGCCTTCTCGCCCTCGTCCAGTTCGTCCGGCTGACGCGCCAAAAACTCTGCCCACCCTTCTTGCGTGCCCTCGCGCAACTCCGCCAACGCGGCCTCATAAGCGTCATTACGGCGGGAGCCGAGCAGGTTGAGGGCGCGATGTACAATGGCCTCGTCATCCTCCGTCTCATGGATGTCGTTCTCGGTGTCCGCAGTCGTGGCGCGGATGGCCTCCCCGACGTCCCAGGATTCGTCGATCGCGTCGAGATGGACCACCGCCGCCTTCGCGGTGTCTTTTCTCGGCTCAAGGGCTTCTTCGAGCCCCCGACGATGGGCAGCGGCCTCCGCCAGGCGCAGCCGCCTCTTCCGCCAAAGGATGCCGGCCACTTCCTCGACCAGGTGCTCCTCGGTCGGTCCCTGCGGCGCATGTTCGGCGACAAGCGCCGCGACTAGGGCGTGATACTCGGCCGCGTCCTCCCAGGGCAGCACGGTGTAGCGCGATAGGACGCCATGGCGGAGCGCATTGAAGCGGCTGATCTCCGTGCCGGAGGTTTCCGCCTCCTTGGCGCGCTTTCTGTCGCTCATTTCCAAAAGCTCCCTTTGCTCTTGTGGCTGTCGGTCCACGCAAGCAGTCGTTCGGTCCGAAGCGCCAAGGCTTCATCGGCGCGCCTTTCAGCGTCACGGGCTTGCTTGCGTAGACGCTCATAAGTTCGCCTCCACATGCCCTTGGGCCTCGGCGGAAACTCGGCTGCCATTCCGGGATCGCCGCCCAGGCGTTCCCTGACCTTGTTCGCGCGCCTGAGGGATCGGTCCGATGCGCCCTCGCTTTGGCTCGCATGCGCCAGACGGTAGCAACGGCGACAGGAAAAATAGAGGCCCGCGCCGTAAAGCTTCGTGACCCGCCTCCCGCAGGCACCCCCGTTCGCGAGACCCGGACAAATGAAATAGGGCCGAGTCCCGCCGAAGCGGCACGAAACGTGGGCCAGGCGAACCGCCTCTTTGACTTGCTCCCTATCCCCACCGTTGAGGCTGACGCTATAGCTGAGACGCAGCAGGTCTTCCCCGGCGCGGAGGTCAATCCACGCGACCCTCTCCCCGTCGCGCGTCCATTCCCAGCTGCCCGACCAGCCGGACTTGAGGCAGCCCTTGCGCCGCAGATCGTTCACGTCGATCGAACGATGGTCTTCGACCTTATCGTGTCCCGATCCGCTCGACCGTCCCGATCCGTAGCCGCCCAAAATGCGCCTCCGTTTTTAACGAAATCGTCTGCGTAGATGTGGCCGCATCAATTCAGCTCCCAGGGCGTTGACCGTGCAGTAGCTGTCCACCTTGCCGCGCCCCGATCCGTTCGTTCGACCCGCCTCCGTTTTTCGCGAAAACGTTTGGAAAATCGGTCACTGCCAGTCGGGCCAAGG
>NZ_JBKQOT010000555.1:0-7575 GCF_052145395.1 Roseiarcus sp. | reverse complement strand
TTCTGGCCGGAATCGATCGTGGGCACGAACGGCATCGGAACCGCGATCGTCGAGCGGCGCGCTGTGTCGATCAACGGCGAAGAGCACTATCACGCGTCCTTGAAGCAATTCATTTGCTGCGCGGCGCCCCTGTTCGATCCGGAAGGGGCGTTGCTCGGCGTAATCGATTTTTCCGGCTATCGACGTCCGGTCGCATCCGAGGCCGCGCTCTTGCTACAGGTGATCGGCGAGGCGGCGGACCACATAGAGGCGACGGCGTTCCGCCGTCACTTCAGCGCAAATCCTCTTGTCGTGCTGACGGATTCTCCGAGCTTGTTGCCGCGGAGCTTCAACACGGTCCTCGCGCTCGATGATCGCGGCCGTGTGCTCGGCGCGTCCGAACGCGCGGTGCGCCTCCTCGGCGCCCCTGACCGATCGTCTGTCATCGGTCGATCCGTCGAGAGCCTGCTTGGCGTCGACGCGGCGACGCTGGAGCGCTCGTCGGGCCGCATGCAGCGGCTTGAAGCGGCCTGCCCGTCCGCTGGTTTCGCTTTCGCTCTGCCATCGATCCTGCGCTCCACACCCCGTCGCGCCGAGCGGGCCAGCGATGTCGAAGCGTCGGGCGCGATGACCCTGGACGATCTAGCCGGCGAAGACCCGAAGGCGCGCGAATGCGTGCGGCTCGGCAAGCGGATCGCCGACTCCGACATTCCGGTACTCGTCGAAGGCGAGACGGGAGTCGGCAAGGACGTTTTCGCCAGGGCGCTCCATACCTACAGCTCACGTCGCGCAAAGCGCTTCGTGGCCCTGAACTGCGCCGCGTTGCCGGACTCCTTGGTCGACAGCGAACTATTCGGCTATGCGCCGGGCACGTTCACCGGCGGCCTCAAGGCCGGCAAGATCGGCAAGATCCTCGCGAGCGACGGCGGCACGTTGTTTCTAGACGAGATCGGGGACATGCCCCTCGAACTCCAGGCGCGCCTGCTTCGGGCAATCGAGGACCGCGAGGTCACGCCTCTCGGCGCCGTCGAACCCGTCAAGTTCGATCTGCGCCTCGTCTGCGCGACCAATCGCAACCTGCAAGACCTGGTCGCGACGGGACGTTTCCGCGAGGACCTCTACTATCGCATCTGCGGCGCACGCTTCGTTCTGCCTGCGCTGCGGCGCCGCCTAGACTTTTCGCACATCGTCTCGACCCTGCTCGTTCGCTTTTCGCCCGCGAGCCGCCGAACGACGATCGAGCCCGCTGCGCTCGCCCGGTTGCAGGCCTACGATTGGCCCGGCAACATCCGACAACTGTCCAGTGTCATCCGCCTGGCGATCGCGATCTCGGACGGCGTCATCACTGTAGCCGATCTGCCCGCGATTCTGCCGGCGTTGCCGCGGGAGCCCGATCCAGCGCCGCAATCAGAGGCGTCGTCGACAGCCTTGCGGACGGCGATGACCACTGCCGGCTGGGAAGCGGTTCTTGCCGCCCTCCGTTCGAGCGGTGGGAACGTCAGCGCGGCGGCGCGATCCCTCGGCGTGAGCCGCGCGACGTTGCACCGCATGCTGAGGTCTCACAATGTCGAACGCCCGCTTCGCGCTGAGGGCGTGTGACCGGGTTGGCTCGGAGCGACGATGAGCGTCGCAACTTGTTAATTTCGGTTGGGAACCGGCTTTTTGCTCGGGGCGGGATCCGCGAGCTGATCGGCGTTAGCTTAACGTGAATATTTTCAACTAGCGCGGTCTCTCCGTAAGATATATGGTGGCTGTCTTACGGAGTTTTGTGCTTCAGAACGCACCCGGAACCGAAAAACTTGGCCCGAAACGGGCTTACGACGGCTAAGGTTCGTTCGGCTCCACGCCCTATGATCGGTCAAGCCGGTAGCGCAGAGCGTCAACGAGGAGCGCAAACGCGGCCGACGGCTGGCGGCGGCTCGGATGATAGAGATGGAAGCCGGCGAAGGACGGACACCAGTCATCCAGGACCCGGACAAGGTTCCCATCGGCCAGGCGGTCAGCGACGGGGTCTTCCGGTACGGAAGCGAGACCGAAGCCGTCAAGACAGGCTTGGACGACCATCTGCGCGGAGTTGAAGGCAAGCTGGCCATCGACTCGCACCTTCAGTTCGCGGCCGTCCTTTCCAAACTCCCAGGCATAGAGTCCCCCCGCGCTAACCAGGCGCAGGTTTATGCACTGATGGGCGCCAAGGTCTTGGGGGTCGAAGGATTGGCGCGGCCGGTGAAATAGGCCGGCGATCCCACGACCGCCATGCGCAGGTCCGGACCGATGCGGACGGCCACCATGTCCCTGGCGATCGATTCGCCCAACCGGACGCCGGCGTCGAAGCGTTCGGCCACGATGTCAGACAGGGCCGACTCGATCGTCAGTTCGACGTGGATGTCGGGATAGTCCGGCAGCAGCCTCTTCATCGTCGGCCAGAGGATGGCGCGCGCTGCGTGTTCGGACGTCGTGATGCGGATCGTTCCCGTCGGCTTCTCGCGAAGCTCGCTGATCGAGGCGAGTTCGACGGAGATTTCGTCCAGCGCCGGGCCGAGCGTCTTCAGGAGGCGTTCGCCGGCTTCCGTCGGCGCGACGCGGCGCGTCGTGCGCACCAGAAGGCGGACGCCGAGCCGTTCCTCCAGCCGCCGGATGGTGTAGCTCAAGGCGGGCTGCGACGTGCCGAGCTTGGCGGCGGCGCGGGTGAAACTCTGCTCTTCACCGACGACCAGGAAGGCGTTGAGATCGACCAGCTCCTCGCGGCGCATTGATGAATTCCCGATATGCCGTCATGCGGATTGTCGCATCTAATCGACCCCGGCGCGGCAGCTTCGCACGCGAACGTTATGCCGAAATCGGCGACCCGATCGCCGCGGCGCTTGAGGCCGGATTCGTCCGCTTCAGGCCCGTCGTAATGACTGCCTTGGCGATGATCATCGGGATGGCGCCGATGGCGCTGGGCCTCGGCGAAGGGGGCGAACAGAACGCCCCGCTCGGACGCGCGGTCGTCGGCGCCTTGTTCTTCGCGACAATCGCCACGTTGATTTTCGTTCCCGTCGTCTTCAGCCTTGTCCATAAGCGCACGCCGGCAATCCAGCCCGCGCAAACGGAAACCCCGCATCATGTCTGAGCCGACCGTTAGTCGCGCCTACAAGGCCAAACTGGGCCTTGTAGGCGTCCTGACCGTAGTGGGCGGTGTAACTCTTGTCGTTACGGGCATCGCCGAGCGCGAAAAGAGCAGCGCCAAGCTACAACAATGGACGGAGGCGCAGGCGGTTCCGACGGTGTCGATCATCCCGCTCGACGCGAAACCGGGGATCACCAGCCTTAACCTGCCTGGAAGGCTGGAGGCCAATCTCCGCGCACCGATTTACGCGCGGGTCAGCGGCTATGTGAAGGATTGGAAGGTCGACATAGGCGCCTCGGTCAAGGCCGGACAGACGCTTGCGGAGATCGAATCGCCAGACCTCGATCAGCAGCTTCTGCAAGCCCGCGCGGATTTGAGCAGCGCGGAAGCCGGCCAGAAATTGGCGGCGGTCACTCTGAGCCGAGGCCGCAGTCTTCTGAATTCGAATGCGGCCTCGCAACAAGAGATCGACCAGCGCGCCGCCGATCTCGCCAACAAGGACGCGGCCGTACATTCGAGCGAGGCCAATGTCGAACGCCTCCAGGTGCTCGCCTCATACAAGAATGTCGCCGCTCCGTTCGACGGCCTCGTAACCGAGCGTAACACCGACGTCGGCGCCTTGATCAGCGCCGGGTCTAGCGCCGGCTTGGCGATGTTCGTTATATCTCAGACGTTCACCGGTTGCGGGTTTCCATTAACGTGCCGCAGAAATATGCGCCGGCGATAATGATTGGCGCCAAGGCGATTGTCACGGTCCCTGAATATCCCGGCCGGACATTTCCCGCAGTCGTGGAAGCTTCGGCGCGTTCCGTCGATGTCAGTTCCGGCACGACGCATATGCAGCTCATGGTGGAAAACGGGGACGGCGCGTTGATGCCGGGCGGATATGCGAATGTTCATTTGGATCTCGCCGGCACCGCTGGCTCGTTTCGGATTCCCGTCAGCGCGCTCATCTTCGATTCGTCGGGCCTTCGCGTCGCAACGCTCGATTCCGAAGATCACGTCGCGTTCAAAACGGTTACGATCGCTCGGGATCTGGGGGCCGAAATCGAAATCGGCGCAGGACTTAAAGCCGACGACAGGGTCATAGCCGCTCCCCCGGATGGACTTGCTGCGGGAGATCCGGTTCGGATCGTCGGAGTGGGCGCCAAGACCGTCGCGTCGGCTGGGGGAAGAGCAACGGCCGTCGAAGGGAAGTGAGCGGTACAAAGCGATGGCAGAGATAACATGCAGGGGGATGGCGCTCAGGCGCTTCGGTCGAACGTCTGTCGTTCGGCCCGAGGTTTCAACGCCGATTGGCGCCTTCATGCATTGGATTTCTTCAGCAGGGCAGGACAACGATCGCCACCACCCCGAAGAAACTGGAGGCGAGTTCATCCACTTCGGCCTCGTCGGCCTCCTCCACGGCAGCGCGTTAGCCGTGGCCGGCATTGTTGACGAGCACGTCGACAGCGCCGAATTCAGCCTCGGCCTGCGCGACGGCCGCCTTGACCTGTTCGCTATCGCGCGTCCGAAATCCCTCAGTAACGTTCAGCGTCGCTCTGAGGCGCCTGAGACCAAACCTCGCCGCGTTGGCCGTCGATGGTTGTGCCGCCGAAGTAGAACATTGTCCCAGCAGCGACGAAATCCGCCGGGAAGGCAAGCTGCGGCTTGCTCGCCTCATTCAGCTTTGTGATCTGCGCCTGAGTGAGTGTCACCTCGAGTGCGGCGAGGTTATCGTTGAGCTGATCGAGCGTTCGCGCGCCAATGATCGGCGAGGTGACTCCAGGGCGGGTGCGAAGCCAGGCGAGAGCCACGCGCGGTACGGTGGTGTCGTGCTCGCGGGCAATGTCGCCCATCAGGTCGAGCAGCGCATAGGTGCGCTCGTCGAGGAGGTTGGTGATACGCGCTCCGCGACCCGGTTGATGTTTGCCATGATCTTCGCGCTTGTACTTCCCACTGAGGACGCCCCCCTTCAACGGGCTCCAGGGCGTGACGCCGAGCCCGAGTTCCCGCGCCATCGGCATCAGATCGCCCTCAACCGTCCGTTGGAGCAGCGAGTACTCGATCTGCAAAGCGATAAGCGGTGCGTAATCGCGGAAGTGTGCGAGCGTCTGCGCCTGCGCGACCTTCCACGCCGGAGTATCGGAGAAACCGATGTAACGCACCTTGCCCTGTCGCACGAGCGTGTCGAGCGCCGCCATCGTTTCCTCGATCGGGGTAAAGCGGTCCCAGAGGTGCATCCAGTAGAGATCGATGTAATCGGTCTGAAGCCGCCGCAGCGATTCTTCGCATTGGGCGATGACGGCCTTGCGGCTCGCGCCGCCGCCATTCGGGTCGCCGAGGAACATGTTGGACATGAACTTGGTGGCGATGACCAGACGGTCTCTCTTCTTGGGATCCCGGCCCACATGGTCGCCGATAATCTTTTCGGAGTGGCCCTTGGTGTACCCGTTGGCCGTGTCGATGAAATTGCCGCCGCATTCGATGTAATGGTCGAAGATGCGCTCGGAATCCGACACGCTCGAACCCCAGCCCCAATCCTCACCGAAGGTCATGGCGCCCAGGCAGAATGGGCTGACGCGCAGACCGGAGTGGCCCAGGGTGACATACTGATCGAGCGACATGCGGTTTCTCCTTTGCGAAACGTGGCGCTTTAAATTGCGCGACCCTCATGGTTGGTCGGTCGAAGGCAGCCGGCGGTTGGCGGCCTCGGGCGGAACGTCGATGGCCTGAAGACTCGCCGTCTCGATGGTTGTGATCAGACGATGCAGGGCGACTGCGTCGGCAAATGTCGGGGCAGTGCTTGTGCCGTCGCGCAGGTCCTGCGCCATGCGCGCGTAAAGCCTGGCGACGTTGCCTGGGATGACCTCATCAGGCCATCCCGCCTTGTCAGACGCTGGCGCTTCAAGTGGGCGGAGGGTTCGATCGTCGCCGTGGGCGCCGGCCAGCGAGAGCGGTACCATCTGAGCATGCCCGGTCGGGCCGGTCACTCGGATGTCGCCGGCGCTGCCGTGGATGTCCCACACGAATCCGTCCGTTCCGCGCGGAAGGCCCCCGCAATAATGCAGCGATAGCGCCGCGCCGCTCGCGAGGCGGCCGATGACCAGCACATGGTCGGGCGCGGTCATCGGCAGCATTTCACCGCTGTCCAGGGCGCGGACCTCGGTGCGGCGATTGGCGAGGACCGCAGATACCCTGGCGACGTCGCCGAGCACATCGCGCAGCGCGGCCAGCGTGTGTCCGACCGGGATGGTCAGCAAGGTGGCGCCATTGGCGACATCGAGCAGATAGCCCGACGTCTTCGCGCTCTCGACCGTGGCGCCCCAACTGCGTCCCCAACCGGTAAGCGTTGTGGAGAGGACTTCTCCCACAAATCTTTCATCGATAAGGCGACGAAGATGGATGATCTCAGGCGCGACGCGAGCCTGGGCGCCAACGACAGGGAGCACACCTTTCTGGCGCGCAAGCGCAGTCAATTGCTCGGCCTCGGACAAGCCATTCCCCAGAGGCCACTCGCAGTAGACGTGCTTACCCGCATCGAGCGCGAGCCTCACGAGTTCGAAGTGGTGGGGCGCCTTCACCGTCACCGTGACGATGTCGATCTCCGAAGAGGTGACGAGCCCACGGGCGTCCGGGAAAGCCCGCGGAAGGCCGCACGCAGCCGCCGCGGCTTCGCCGCTGGCGCGGCTGCTATTGGCGACCCCGACGATCTCGAAGGTGTCGGAGAGGGCCCGCAATGCGGGGACATGCGCGCGCGCCGCCCAGCTTCGCTCCGGCTGCAGACCGATGATGCCGACCCGAAGACGTTGTTCAGCCATGGACTGCCTCCTTCCTCCCGTTAGCGCTCGATCCCCCGTAAGCCACCGCAAGCCCTCAGGCGCGCCTCTGTGTCAGCTGAACCGGATCATGACCAGGAAGCCGACGGTATCGAAGCGCGTCATGCGCTCCCGCCCGGTCATTCAAGCCTTGGGGTACCCGACCGTCTGCGTGCAAGTGATGAATTTCGTGTCGGGCAGGCGCAGCGTCTGCGCCAATCGGGCGCGGTCGAGCGAGGCGCGAAACACCGTCGCCAAGCCCTCTGAGGCGCAGAACAGATAGACGTTCTGGCCGAGGAATCCGACGTCGGTGAACGCCCATAAGCGTTTTTCGTCGGCCGAGGCGCCTTGCAGCCGGCTGCCGTCGGCGACATAGACGAGATCGAGCGGCGCCGAGCCGACGAAGTCCTGCACGCCGGTCTGGGCGCGGATGTCCTCCGCGACGACCATCGTCAGGCGATGCGCCTTGCCGTCGTAGCTCCAGGCGCCGTCCGCAGCGGCGACGAAGATCTCGCTCTCAAGGGCGTGGCGCCACGACGGCACGGTGCGGTCGCCCGTCTCTCGGCGATTGACGCCGCAGGCCGACCACAACAGGTTCGACAACACCTCGATTGGCACCGGCTTATCCGCGTATTCGCGGATCGAACGGCGCGCCCACAGCGCCTGCGCCAGCGGCCTGCCGCCGTCTGT
>NZ_JBKQOT010000554.1:0-3520 GCF_052145395.1 Roseiarcus sp. | reverse complement strand
GGAGGCGATGACGGCGGCGGCGAAAAAGGCCGGCGTCAAGACCATGGTCGCCTTCAACAACATCAAGACGCCGGCGGCGATGCTGGCGAAGCGCCTCATCGACAACGGCGATATCGGAGCGCCGATGCGGTTTCGCGGCTGGTTCGACCAGGGGTTCTACAACGATCCCGACCTGCCGTTCTCCTGGCGCCTCACCCGCAAGGAGGCGGGCTCGGGCGCGCTCGGCGATCTTGGCTCGCACGTGATCGCGGTCGCGCAATATCTGATGGGCGAGGCCGAGAGCGTGGTCGCCTCCGAGCAGACCTTCTTCCCGACACGGCCCGTGCCGCAGGGCGGATCGGGCTACGCCGCCAAAGCGGGCGCCGACGCGCCGCGCGCTACGGTTGAGAACGAGGACCAGATCCAGACTTTGGTCCGCTTCAAGAGCGGCGCCGGCGGCGTGATCGAAGCCTCGCGCGTGGCGGCGGGCAAGGTGTTCGGCGTCTACTGGGAAGTGTCCGGAACCAAGGGCACGATCATCATGGACGGCGAGCGCTTCAACGAGCTGAAGATCTCGCGCTTCGACGACCCGAAGCCCGACCGCGGCTTCAAGACGATCTACGCTGGCAGCCAAGTTTCGCAGTACGCCGCCTTCTTCGGCTTCGACTTCGCCGGAGGAGGCCTCGGCTACTTCGACGTCAAGGTGATCGAGGCGCGCGACCTGATCGAGGGCGTATGCAGGCAGAGCGACTGCTATCCCAACTTTGCCTTCGGCCTCGAGAACCAGCGGATCATCGACGCCATCGAGCGATCGGTGCGGACCAAGGCATGGACGGCAGTCAGCTGAAAGCAAACGGGAGGACCGCATGGGCAAGGAGATTCGCTTCGGCGTTATCGGCGCGGCCTACATGGGCAAGGCTTATGCGATCGCACTGAGCTCGGTTTCGACGATTTTCGAGCTTCCTGTGCGCGCGAGGCTCGAGATGATCGCGACGACGGACGCGAAGGGCGCCGAGAAGAAGGCTGGCGCTTTCGGCTTTGCGCGCTCGACCGGCGACTGGCGGAAGCTTGTCGCGGACCCGGACGTCGACGTCGTCGGGATCGGCTCGCCCACTTGGTTGCATAAGGAGATGGCGCTCGCGGCAATCGCTGCCGGCAAGCCTGTCTTATGCGAAAAGCCTCTGTCGCTGTCGGCCCGAGACGCGCATGACATGGCGCTTGCGGCCGAACGCGCCGAAGTGAAGACGCTCGTCGGCTTCAACTACATGAGGAACCCGGCGACGCAGCTCGCCAAACAGATGATCGAGGCCGGCGAGATCGGCGACGTCATCCATTTCCGCGGGACTCACAACGAAGACTATCTGATGGACCCGTCATCGCCGATGAACTGGCGGCTCAAGGCCAAGTATGCGAGCCGCGCCGGCGCGCTCGGCGATCTCGCCTCGCATATCGTCAATCTCGCGCACTATTTGTGCGGGCCGATCGTCGAGGTTGTCGGCGAGAGCCAGACGGTGCACAAGGCCCGCCCTGCCGAGGGCGGCGTGCTTGAGCCGGTCGAGAACGACGACCAGACCAATTTCCTCGCCAAATTCATGAGCGGCGCGCTCGGCGCGTTCGAGGCCAGCCGCATCGCCGCCGGCCGCAAGATGGGGCTCACCTACGAGGTGACCGGCACGAAGGGCGCCCTCTTCTTCGATCAGGAGCGCCTGTCGGAATTGCAGTTCTATTCGGCCGGCGACGCCTCCAATCGGCGCGGCTATCGCACGCTGCTGATCGGCCCCGAGCATCCGGACTACGGCAGCTTCTGCATCGGGGCCGGGCATGGCTTCGGCTACAACGACATGATCGTGGTCGAGATGAAGGACATGATTCTCGGCGTCACGGAGGGCAAGCCCTTGTGGCCGACGTTCCGCGACGCCGTGCACACAGCATCCGTCGTCGACGCCGTGCTGCGCTCGCAGGACGAACGCCGCTGGGTAAAGATTTCCGAAATCGTCGGGGAGCTTTCGTGATGCTCGACCTCGCCATCTTCGGCGCCGGCCGCATAGGTTCTGTGCATGGTCGCGACGCCGCTCAGCAACCGGGCGCGCGGCTCAAATATATCGTCGATCCGATCGCCTCCGAGGGACGGGCGAAACTGGTGGCCGAGACGGGGGCGCAAATTGTCGACGCGGCGACCGTGTTCTCGGACATGGACGTAGCCGGCGTGATCGTCGCGAGTTCCACCGACACGCACGCGAAGTTGATCCTTGACGCGGTGGCGGCGAGAAAGCCGATCTTCTGCGAAAAACCGATCAGTCTCGATTTCGCGACCGTGCTCAAGGTTGCCGAAGCGGTCGAGGCTTCGGGCGTTGCCTGCATGCTCGGCTTTCAGCGCCGCTACGATCCCAGCTTCAAGGCGGTGCGCAACCGGATCGCAAGCGGCGCGGCCGGCAATCTCGAACAGATCGTCATGCACACGCGCGATCCCGCGCCGCCTCAGGTGTCTTACGTCGAACGCTCTGGCGGCATGTTCCGCGATCAGGCGATCCACGATTTCGACCAGGCGCGCTATCTGACCGGCGAGGAGATCGCGACCGTTTATGCCGTCGGCGGTTCGATGATCGATCCCGCCATCGGCGCGGCCGGGGACATCGATTGCGCGATGATCGTGCTGACAACGGTTTCCGGCAAGCTCGTCAGCATGAACAACCAGCGTCGGGCGCCGTTCGGCTACGACCAGCGACTGGAAGCGTTCTGCGCGAAGGAAGCCTTCTTCATCGACAATCACGCCCGCGACACGGTGACGGTGGGAAGCGCCGCCGGCTACACCTCGGCGCCGCCGATGAACTATTTCATTGAGCGTTTCGCCGACGCCTATCGCGCCGAAATGGAGACGTTCGTCGCCATGATCACGCACGGCGCGCCGTCGCTCGCCAACATCCGCGACGGGGTGGAGGCGCAGAGGCTCGCCGAGGCTGCCATCGTGTCCCTGAAGACGGGCTTACCGGTTGGCGTCGATCGCGAATGGCGGCCGGCTTGAGCGTGTCACGGATCGGCACACATATCGACGGGCTGGCTCGCCAGAGCAGGGAATCCGAGATAAACCAATATCCGGTCCTTGCGCAAACCAACCGTATCGCGACCCGCCGGCAACGGCGGCAAAGGGGGGGGGCGCCGGCCTTCCAGTCACCTCTCCAAGAGGGCGCCAAGCCTCAGACTCGAACCGCTAAACGGACTTCCGCATCACGATCGGGCACTCGACCTTGATCGGCCGCGGCCGCGCCTCGTGGCCAGCGACCGCGTCGATCAGCCATTCGGCGGCGATCGCGCCCATCTCGAAATGCGGCAGCAGCACGGTGGTCAGCGGCGGATGCAGGTGCTGGGCGATCTCGCGGTCGTCGTAGCCCATCACCGCCACGTCGTCCGGGATTTTGAGCCCGAGCTCGCGCAGCGCCTCGTAGCAGCCGACCGCCATCATATCGTTGGCGCAAAAGATCGCGGTCGGCGGGACCTTCAGCGCCATCAGCGATCGGGTCGCGTCGTAGCCGGACAGCGGCTG
>NZ_JBKQOT010000553.1:0-2649 GCF_052145395.1 Roseiarcus sp. | reverse complement strand
GGTGACGCCGAGCAGCACCTGGTCGCGCTCGTTCGCCCCGACGCCCTTGACGAGCTCTTCGATCGCGTCCGGTTGGTCGCCCTTGGGCTCGTAGTCGGCCTCGATGCGGAATCTTCGCCCGCCCTCGGATTTGTCCGGTCTCGGCGGCCGGTGCGGCGTCCACGCCGGCCGGTTGCGGATGTTCGGGTCCCCGAGCTCGAGCAGCGTTTTCAGGGATTCGATGGTGGCTGTGGCGCCGGACAGGCCGCGCGGATGATTTTCCGGACCGGGCGCCTCGAAGCTGCGCTGTGGCGCCTCGCCGAAGCCGTCCGGCTTGGGCTCGACCAGCGCGGGGTTGAGCAGCACGGCGAGATGCTCGTCGAGCGGCTGCAACTCCGGCCGCGACGCTTTTCCACGCGAGGCGCGAGCAGGTTTCCTTGGGGCGGCCATGGGCGAAATATGGGGCGAGTCGGGCGGCGGGGGAAGGGCGTGTCTCCCCTCTCCCGTTGGGCGACGGAAGTCACACATTTCGAAGGCCGGTCGCTGCTCTTCTCCGGCTCTGCCGGGGAAGGTGGCGCGAAGCGCCGGATGGGGCGGGGTCCGCCACCGCAATTTTGCGGCGGATTGCACGACCGTCACCCCAAGCCTTCATTGAGCCATCCCTGCTTTCCGCACCCCATCCGGCCCTCCGGGCCACCTTCGCAACAGGGGCATGGCGACTACCGACTCGTCACCACTTCTGCGGATATCCGATGGTCGGGCCGATGGTGATGATGCCGGCGCCGTCCTTGGTGTCGCTGAGCGGCCAGGTGTGCTTCGTCGGGAAGGCGATGCTCGTGAAGGTGATGGAGATCACCCCATAGACCTGGTTTGCGAAGTTTCCCGCGATCCCGGTCAGAAACTGCATCACCTTGGTCTTGATGAACGCGTTGACCGCCGAATCGTCGGTCGCCAGCATCGTTTTGATCTTGTTCAAGATGTCGTCGGCGCTGAGTTTGCAATCCGCCGGGAAGCCGACATGGATGTTCCAGCCGTCGATCCCGATATCGGCGAACACGTTCAGATTGGTCGAGGTGTGCGGAACCAGCTTCACGCCAAACTGCACATTGGCGCCCGACTGGTCGCCGGCGACCCAGATGCCCCACGGGTTCGAGGTCAGGGTCGTATCGGACGGCAAGCCGGCGCCGCCCAGATGCTGGCTGATTTCGCCGGCGGTAATGGCGTCCGCGGGCGGCAACACCGGCTGATTGATGTAGATGTCGAGTCCGCCCTGCTGCGCCCGGGCGTAGGAGAACATCGTGCTGCGATAAACGGGATGGCCGTTCAGGGAGAGGTTGATTGCGACGTCCTTGACGTCGAAATTCGCCGGATAGTCTGGGAATGTGAAGCTGCAATTGGCGGGAGCGACCGCGCCGTTTTGCACGTGATGCAGGTTCGGGTTCGAGGGAAGGCTCGTCACGCCGAGCATCGAGATCTCGAAGTTCTGTTTTGACAAAGGCGTGAATCCGGTCGTCGGCTTCTGGCCGAGGAGAACCGCAGTAAAGAAACCCTTCGGATCGGTAATGCCGTATATTTGTCCGCTGATAGACATGGTTAGCTCCCTCAAATAGGCGACAGAAATTGAGTCGGCGCCGCCCCCGCTCGCCTCACGCTGCACGATCCGGATATGAGGGCCGGCGTTGACAGTGTGGACGCCGCGAACGTCGTTGATTTCTACAGAGCCGGCTGTGACGGCTGTCACAGTGCGCGCAGGCAAAAAGGCGCGGGCCCGGCCGCCGCTAAACAAGATTTTAGTCCTCGACCAACGCGTTCCGCGCTTTCCAACGTTAGAAGTCGTTTCGATCTTGTTTCTTGGGGCTGCGTCGGTCGCCGGATCGCGCGGGAGGCGGCAATGAACATTGGATTCAGTCTTCGGCTTGCGTTCGCGCTGGCGGCCGCGGTCGCCGGATGCCAGACCGAACGGGCGCCCATTCCGGTGATATCGGTTTCACAGTACGAAGCTCTGCCGCCGGGGCAGAAGCCGACCGTGTTCCGCGACCCCGACCCGCGGCTCGCCTACCCCCGCAACATCCACGAGACCGATGGGTTGAGCCGCAACCCCGACGACTGCGTGCGGTGGGGCTGCGTGGACAACACCAACCGCTGAGGCCGGGCGCCTTACGAGACGGGGCTCGAATCCGGGTCAATGGCATTGGCGCCGAGGACAATCGGACCATAGGCGCCGGTCCAGGCCTTCGGCGAGGCCGACCATTCATCTCGTCGGTCTGTTCGGTCACCCAGGTTCCTGGCAGTTCGGCCAGCCGACCCAACGGATTGAGATGCGCGTGCAATTGGAGATGCGCCGCTGCGGCCCCTGGACGCCAGAGCCAATGGGCGCCTGTTTCCGTGGTATCGGCCGAGCCAACCCGCAATATGGACAACGCCAGCGCTGAGGCCGGGCGCCTGATGAGACAATTCATTGACATGAACAGAACAAGAACATATGATTGCGCAGATAGGCAGAGGCGACGGCGGCGGAAGTTGAGTGTTATGTTGCATGAGGCTGCGGGTGAAGTGGCCGCTGCAAGGCGCGCGGTTTCTACAGACCCCTCTTGCTCAATCCACGCTGATCGTCGTGTTAATTAAACAACGTCTGATATCTGGCTATTAAGGGCGTCCGATCTCAATGAG
>NZ_JBKQOT010000552.1:0-8420 GCF_052145395.1 Roseiarcus sp. | reverse complement strand
CGGGATGTAGCCGGCCGCCTCGGCCGTCGCCCAGTCTATAGTGTCTATCTCCGTTTCAGGAATGGCGAAAACCAAAATGGGGGCGCTTGGGTTGGCCACGTGGATTTCCCGAATCGCGTAATCTCTGTTTGGAAACGACGCGTCAAGGAGAACTGTCGCCCCCGCCTTATCGCGAAGGGCCGACAGCGCCTGCCCAACATTTTCGCACGAGCCCACGACCGAAAGCCCGGGGTGACCCTCAAGCACCGCCGCGATGGCTTCGCGGAGTAGTCGCACCTGGGAAGTAACCAGGAGGGGCGTCTTAGCCACCTCCGCGCCTAAGCCTCTTGTTGCAGGTAAAAAGTCTTCAACTATCTGAGTCATGACTAAGCCCCTCACCCGCGACAATAGCACTTGGAGGTTCCGGCCGAAAGAGGGCCACTTGAACCCCGCAATTCCATCCAAAACATAAAGCGAAATTATTTCGACCTTGGCTCACCTCGTCCTGGCCTGATTTTTGCCCGGTTCTCTCTTTGCTCCGAGTGGTACGGTCGGAAAAGTTCACACCGTACATTATGGCCATGGCTATGTCAATATTCTTTTGGCGCATCAAAAGATGTTAACATATGACCACGACGTGACCGCCCTGTCCTTTAGCTCAGGGCCATTGTGCCGACACCATCAGTCTGACGCGGCTTTTCGCACAGCCTGAGGCGGGACCAGCCGAGGGGAGGTCGTAGAACACCAACCGTGGGTTGTATCGATCGGTGACTGTGCCAGCAGGTTGGAGGCAATGGGCTTAATCGTGTAAGTCATCGGCGCTAGCTCCAAGGTTAGTGTTGGTAAATAGTCAGGTTTCATAGAAAAGGCTCGGAATCGCTGCAACCCAGCTGACTCGACTGGCCGCTTCGAACTCGAAGACCGTCCAATTCGCGGTTAGGAGGTTTCGCTACGAATCTGGTGAGTGTTTATGATGCTGCTGACACCGCGACGCAGGGATAAGCTAAATGACCGTGTAAAACGGCTGATAACGCGTTTGTGCGTTGGCATCGCTCGGGGCTAACTCTTGCTTCGGGTCCACTCCTGGCCTTCAATCAAAGTCCCAGTTGGTGGCAAGTGTTACGCTCGAACCCCTAGCCTTTGTCCGGTTGCCGTGGCTCGATCGCATCTCTCAAGATAGGCGGCGATCGGCCCAGTCACTTCCATGCCGCGCAGTTCTTCCGGCGAAGCAAGCCGCGCGCCAATGATCTCGCGGTTATCAAGCTGCAGCTGGGGCAGACGCTCCAGCCGTAGTTCAAAGAAGTGCACCCGGTATCTCCATCCGTCCCAGATCCCTGTGGCTTCACCGGCGGGCAGCAGCCGCGGTGCAACAAGACCGATCTCTTCGGCCAACTCACGTCGCGCAGCTGCGTCGGGCGTCTCACCGCGCTTGACACCGCCGCCCGGGAAATTCCACTCGGCCTGATATGAGGAACGCAAGAGCAGAATAGCCTGACCGACATAGACTGCAACCAGCGCGCCTTCAGCCCGCGAGCCCCGCAGCCGCCACCAGAAGCGCGCGAGCGGGAAACTAAGACGAAACACCAACCGCCAAGCGGCGTCGAGAGGCCGAGGGCCTGACATGTAGTTCCTTTACTAACTTCGGTGGGGACGCGGCCAGACCGCCGCCTTCGCCCGAAGGGGCCCAGCGCCAACACTCAAACAATCACTTGAGTTATGACTCAGCTGTCGTGTCGCTCCAGGTTACAACGGATCGGTTGCGGAGTCTAACCCGCTTGGGACCCATTTTGCGCTCCCGCCGCGGCGTCGGCTGACGCGAGTTCTCGGCTCGGCTTTGTCAGAGTGCTGAAAGCTCTTTGGGTATGGGGCCGGACCCGAGCCGCCATTTAGACCGCGACCTGCTCTACAAGGCCGAGAAGAAGCCCGCGCTCGCCGTCCAGCAGCACCGGACCGAGGCGAAGTGGACCCTCTCGCGATCCGGTTCGACCCGACGGGCGAAGATCGAGGCGGCGTTTTCCTGACCGCGCCCGAACGTCCGGGTGAAACGAGACCTGACACGCGAGCCTTCGGCGGCGCCAGCGCCACGATGGTCGTCTTTTTCAGACGGCCGCCGTTGCGGTTCACCCTTTCTTTGAACCACAACCTTTTTGCAGAACTTGACGCACTCAATCCCGCAACTCTTATGGGCGAGAGCTGGGTCCGCTGCCCGTCCCCTACTGGGCGGTTAAGCGCTCTCGGCGTTCCGGGCAACGCCGACCCCCGGGCCGTCGCGGCGGCTTGAAGGGTCGGCCAGACCGGCGCGCCGGGGATCAAGGCAGCGCGATCGGTCCGTCGCGGCTCCATTGCACGTCGTAGCCGGCGAAGTCTTCGCGGTCGGCAAGCGTCAGGCGCCGTGCGCTTCTACCGCTGACGGAGAGAATCCGCAGCTCACGGTAGGGAACGACGCCGCCGCCGACCTTAGCGTTTCCAACGCCCTCCGCGTCGGGGCCGAACCGAATCGGCCACCACGACGCCCAATAGCTATTCGGAGGCCCCAACCAGGGAACCAGGCGAAACGAGACGTCGTCTCTTTGCAGCCAGACGCGTGCGATCGTCGGACTTAGGATGTCGCTCGACCGCCAGCGCAATCGGTTCGGCGAGTCCAACTTCAAGAGGATTTGCGTGGGCGGGTTCAACCCCACGGCAAAATCCTCGGCGACCAGACGCCGCATGTTGTCGCGGATGAATTTCTCGTTGGCGGTTATTTCGACCTGGACGCGATTATGGCCGAGGGAGAACAGCGCGCCGATCGCAATCGCAAGCGCGACCGCCCCTCTCCACAAGCGTGCGCGCAACGGCGGAGCTGCGGCCCTCAGCAGAGCGGCCGCCACGGCGAGCAACAGCACTGGGATCGTCAGCTGATAGATCATCGGCCAACGCGTTCCCGGCGTCCAGGTGTCCGAACCGCTCTCCAGCGCAACCGTCGGCGCCGCAACGCACGCCACGACGACGAATACGTCCACGAGCCCTCGCCGGCCGACGCCCGGCGCCTCCGCGGTCGCGCGGCGCTCGCGCCGTTCCAGGGCGAGAAAGGCAACAGCGCCGCAAACGGCCGCGGCAACAATGAATGCGAGGCGATGGGGCGAGGTAACGACGTTTTGGTAGAACTGCGGAAGATCGCTGGTCCAGACGCCCTCTCGCAGCGACTGCAGCAGCGCCGCACCGCTGAAATGGAAGGATACGGCGGGCGCGAACGGCCCCATCGTCGTCTGCCAGAGCAGGAAAAACAATCCGAACAACACAATATAGGGAAGGGTATCGAGAACGGCGGCGCGGGCGCGCTCGAGGACGGAATGCAACGCGTCGAGACCGGGCGCGGGCGCCCGCCGAAACGCCAGGTAGCCGATGGCAAGAACGGCGCCACATTGAATCGTGTAGGTCGCGAAGGCGACGAACCACAGGACGATGGAAATGACGTAGAGCCGGTAGCTCCGCCGGCCCTCCTCGACGAAGCGCGCATAGGCGGCCACGCTGAGCAGCGAAGCCATGAGAGCTCCCTGGAAATTCCAGACGATTTGCTCGGTGTAACGATTGGCCATCCAGAACACGCTCACCATCGCAATCCCGAGCGCGAAGGCTCGCGCCCGGCGGCCCGCGACAGTCACTGTCACGCTATAGGCGGCAAGCGCCAGCAGGGCGGCAACGGCGTAGCGCAGCGCCAGCAGGCCGGCGTCAAACCCAAGGATGATTGGGCGCGCGGCGATGTACCACCAAGGAGACAATGGATTGCGGTGATCGATCGCCCAAAATAGCCGGGCGGCTTCGGCGCCGCGGCCGCGTTGCAGCATGTCGATCCAATTATTGTCTTCGCCGATGGGAAAGACGTCGAACCCGACGCCGAAGCCGAGCGCCCCGAGCGCCGCGATGGTGAGGAGGAGCGCGGCGAGAGCCGCCAGAATAAAAACGCTGTCGAGAACAACCGCCGTCCGCAGCCGGCCGAGCGTCGAAAACTTAGTGGCCGCGGGGCGAAACTGCATGCATCAGGTCCTGGGCTTGCGGGGGAAATAGGCCAAATAGCAAAATGGAACTGGCCCGGGCTGGGACAGCATCGATCCTATCCACTGGTATCACGAGTTCGACTTCGGGGACGGATTGCGCGCCGAAGTCAAGACGCCCGACGCGCATTCGCATCTTGGCCGCCATTCGGTTTGCATCGGTACGATGAACTCGGCGCGCTCTCTGCTCACGCGCCGTCCAGTCTGTTCCTGGGCTCCTAAGCGGGGGCGACTTTCGCGATCGCCATTGCAGTCCTCGTCCCCTCCCGGCCGGGCGACGAACAAACCGTGAGGTTGGACCGACAATGACGCTTCGCGAAGCGGGCCAGGCGTGAACCAATCAACGAGCGGTGCCGAAGAGATCCTGCATTGTCTCCGCCAGACGGCCGATTACCGGATCATCTTCCGAAACGTCCATGGCCGCAAGACCACGCCCGACCCTTTCGCCCAAAGCAAGCAGGGGTTTCACCTCGATGAACTGCGCGATCAGGCCCTCGACTGCCGTGGCATAGGCCTCTGCGCTGAAAGTTTTCGTTGCCCATTCCTTCGCTTTCGCGCTGGTTTCGCGACAAAGCGTCTTGCTCGACACGAGGCGCTCGAGCACCTCGGCCAGCGCCTGAACCTCGACTGATTTCGGTACCTTGAAGACGAGATCATCCGGAAGATCCGAATAGAATCCCGCATCGGCAACGATGATTGGCCGCCCGGATTTCATGCCCTCGATCGCCGAGGCGGAGGCCCCCTCGAGAATCGGCTTGCGAAGGCACGATAGTATATCCGCGCGCTCGATTTCGGCGGTGAGCGTCTCATCGTCGACTTCGCCGAGAAAGTCGACTCGCGAAAGCCCGACCTTCTCGCATAGGGCCGATAAGCGCGCCCTCTCATTTGGCGAGATCATGCCGACGAGCCGGTAACGGCATTGCTCCTTGAGCGCGGGTGATGCGGCGATGGCGGCGATGATCGCATCGCAACATTTGTTCGGATTCAGGATTCCTATTGTTGTGATGACGACCTCGTCCCCTTCACCGCGCGTCGGCGACGCGATCCGCCTTCCGTCGAAAAAAAGTGGAGCCACGGATACCGGGCCGGGGCACGATTTGGCGAGGCGATCGACGTAGAACCGAGAATGTGCGAGGGCGGCGCCGCACCGCCTTGCCAGCCATTCGATCATGGGCAGCACCTCGGCGATCTCATGTACTGCGGCCTCGCTTCGCCACGCTCGGTCTGCGACCGCGAGGGCGGACTCGCCATAGGTGAGCCGGACCTCTCGCTCGTGCACAGCTTCGCCAAGCCCATTGAGTGCGACCCATTGGTTGAAAAAATCGTACAAGTAAAAATCATGGAATATCCCAAGGCATGGCGCGGCATCGATATAAGCGAGCACTCCGGCATGTAAGAAATAGTGGTCGCCGATATTGAGGACGATGACGTCGCTCTGCGCATCGAGGTCCTGCACGGAAAGTTCGTGCCACCACGACACCGCGCATCGGGTCGGGAGGGTCGGGCCGCATTGGCTCGCGTCGCGCTCGCTTCTCACGATCGTCACCGCGTGCCCGCGTTCGCTCAGGATTTGGGTCGCCGCCGCGCTCACGCGGGCAATGGCGGAGCGGCTGCTGAAAGGGGTGACCCAGGCAATTCTCATGACTTGGCGCGCGCCGCTGCTCGCGAATTCGTGCGGCAGAAGAGGATGTTGACCGACTCGACGGCCGTCAAGTCCTGTTGACGAACGAGATCGCATTTGCCGGAGAGTTCGTCGATCGCGTAAGCCTCGAGGCCGTGCATGAGGAACGCCTCAAACCACGCATCGGGGGTGATCCTCGCTCGCCGCAGATGCGAGGGGCCGAATTCGGCGATCATCGCGAGATCCGGGTTCTCGCCCAGAATCCGCGTCATCCCAGCGAGGACATCGAGTTCGGCTCCCTCGACGTCAATCTTGACGACATCAACCCGCGTGCCCGTCGGCACGACATCGTCGAGCCGAACGACATCGACCTCGATCCGCCGCGCTGACCGTTCCGAGATCCCTGGCGCAGGTCCAAGAAGCGAACTGTGCCCGAGTATGGTCCCCACATGAAACGCACGACGCTCCGCGCGCGCCCCGCACGCCAAACGTTGCGCCTCGACACGATCGGTGAGCCCGTTGATCGCCAGCGCCCGATTCAGCAGGTCGAACGTGATCGGCGTAGGTTCGAGCGCAACTACACGACCCTGCGGCCCCACCGCGCGGGCTCCCGCAAGCGTGAGCAACCCAATATGCGCCCCGACGTCGACGAACATCATCCCCGAAACTAACAATCTGGTGAGCAACCTCCGCGTTCCGGGCTCTAGTCCTTGCGGCCCCGCATCGCAAAGCATGAGCAGCAGGGTCGTGTCGGAGCGCGGTACGAGGACGAAACCGTCGGCAGTTCGCACCGCGACCGTGGAGTTATCGACTTCGATCGGCGTGCGAACCCTGAGTGACAGCTCTTCCACTCTTGTTTCGACAGCATCAATTCTGGTAGCGAGATCGACCGTATGCCGATTCGCGTCGCTTCGGAACGCGCTGAGCATCTCGCCAAGCGACCTGAGCGTCTCAAGAGTCGACTGGGCGTGGTCGATCTTCTTTTGAATGTCGCCGACCATGAAGCCCCGAAATTGCCTCGCCGGCCGCCGGAACGGGGCAAGCAGCCAGCGCGCGGCGCGACCAATCGGAGGTTGAGTAGCGGAAAATGTCCGGGTGGTGTACTCGGCGAGCGCCGCCCGCGCCGCGTCGCGCTGGGCCTCGGCCTCGGCGAGCGGCGTGTCGCGGCGTTCTAATGTAGCCCGCCCTCGCAAGGCCGCTTGTAAGAGTCTCTCCCGAAACATCATGCGGGATTGCATAGCTTTCGCAGCGTGAAGGGGATAGAGGCGTAGCCGGGGGGATCGATGCAGGACCCCCTTTTTCCGCGCTCTTGACGCTCAGGCTGTCGATGATTGCGGCGGTCCGGCTCGCCTCGTCGGTGCTCAGGGACACACATCAGGCCGTCGACGACCTCGCGCACGTTCGCCGTCCGCTTGTTGCCGCCACGCTTGGCCGGCGGAATGAGCCGCTCCACCAGCGCCCATTCCCCGTCCATCAGGTCATTCGGGGCCCTTTCCGGCGACGTTAACCTGAAGCTTCCGCCAGTCGTGTTCGCTTTCGCCACTTCCATTTCTCATTCGGCTAAGAGCGCTGACCAATGCGGGCAATAGTGCCCCGGTGCGACGAGGGCAGCTACGCCGAGCGCTGCCCGCGCCATTTCACGCTTACGACAATCTTCCCATCGTGTCGAGCGACGCCATAGGGCCGCGGGGTCTCGCCGGTTTGCACGCAGCGCAAGAAGCGTCGCTCCGCGGTCACCAGAAAGTGCTGGTAGAGCGAATCCGCTGGAATGGTCATTTCGACCCATTTGCCTCCGCCGGTGATGATCGAGAGCCCCGCCGACCGGGCGTTGGTCACCCACATATTGTGCTGGAAGGCGGCCCCAACCTCTGGGGTCGCAACAGCGGTCCCATCGTACGCGTCCGACAGGCGCCGCCTTGTGAGCTGATGAGACTGGCGTAGGACCTATGGCTAGCACGAGGTTAGCCACATGGTCATGGATCGCGTTGAGGTGATCACTTCAGTTGAGCGTCGCCGGCGCTGGAGCGCGACGGAGAAGGCCCGGCTTGTGGCGGCGATGAACGAGCCCGGCGCCATGGTGACCGAGATAGCGCGCAGCGAGGGAGTGGACGCGAGCCTTCTGTATCGCTGGCGGCGCCAGTTTACGGCCGAGGAAGAGGCGCCGGCGTTTGTGCCGGTGAGGGTTTCTGCCGGCGTGAACGAGACGGCGCCCATGACCGCGCCGCTGGATGTGCCCCCGCCAATGTCGGCGCGGTCGTCTTCCATCACGATCGCTTTCGGCGAGCAGGTTCGCATGACGATCGAGGGCGCGCCGGACTCAGCGACTTTGGCGAAGGTGATCGGCGCGCTGACGGCGCGGGATCGGTGGCGATGATCGCGTTTCCGAGCGGGGCGCGGGTGTGGCTTGCGACGGGGCATACCGACATGCGCAAGGGGTTCGGCTCGCTGGCGGTCATGGTGCAGGAGGGGTTCAAGCGCGATCCGCATGCCGGCGATTTGTGGGTCTTCCGGGGGCGCAGGGGAGACCTGATCAAGCTGATCTGGCATGACGGCGACGGCGCGTGTTTGTTCGTGAAGCGGCTGGAGCGAGGGCGGTTTCTGTGGCCCTCTGTCGCGGACGGCGTGGTGACGATTTCGACTGCGCAACTGTCCTATCTCTTGTCGGGCATCGACTGGCGAATGCCGCAGAAAACCTGGCGTCCCACAGCGGCCGGATGACTGCGGCGGATTGACTCACGGGGTCGTTTCGCAGGCGACTTTTGCTGCTGAATCTGCTCTCTTCATCG
>NZ_JBKQOT010000551.1:0-8259 GCF_052145395.1 Roseiarcus sp. | reverse complement strand
CGAGTGCAGTTCGATGGGTGTGTGGGCGCTGTCAGTTTCCGTCAGCAGCAAATCCAGACGCTGGCGGCGTCAGGAAATAAGGCTCGACCGGTCCGGTGAGCTTGATGAGCAGCAAATTGCCCTTTCGGTCGCGGGTCTTGCCGGCCGGGGCGCGAATCCAGCCCTCGCTGACGCAATACTCCTCGACGTCGCGGCGTTCGGCGCCCCGAAACCGGATGCCGACTCCGCGCGCCAGCGCCGCCTCGTCATAAAACGGGCTCGCCGGATCGACGCTGAGCCGATCGGGAAGGGAATCGGTCGCCGGGGCCGGCTCTGTCATGGCCACGTCCGTCGAATCGCTCCAGCGCCGCGGGACATCCGGCGCCGGGGCGGTCAGCGGGAAAAGGTCAGCCGGCGAGGGTTTTGACGCGCTTCGTCAGGCGCGAAATCTTCCGCGAGGCCGCGTTCTTGTGCACGATTCCCTTCTGCGCGGCGCGCGCGAGCTTCGGCTCGGCCGCGTGTAGCGCCTCGGCCGCCGCCTTCGGGTCCTTGGCGGCAAGCGCCTCCTCGACCTTGCGGACATAGGTGCGCATCTCGCTGCGGCGCGACTTGTTGACCGCGGTGCGGCGGATGGTCTGGCGTGCGGCTTTCTGGGCCGACTTGGTATTGGCCATAAACTCGGTTCCCTCGGGAGCGCGTCGGCGCAAAATGAATCGGGCCGGGCGAGCGCCCAGCCTGGATCGCGGGCTTATATGCTTCTCGCCCGTCCGGCGTCAACCGCCGAACGAGAAAGACCACGCCCGCGCCATGAGGCCGCCCGGCGCGGACATCAGCTTCGCCGCCATGGCGCAGCTCATGACGACGATCAGCGGCCGCACCAGCCGCGCTCCGGCCCGGAGCGCCGCATGCGCCCCGACCCGGGCGCCGAGAAACGCGCCCGCGCCCATGGCAAGGCCCGCGGGGACCAGGATGTGGCCGGACGCGGCGTAGACGGCGAGCGAGCCGATATTGCTCCCGAAATTGGCGAAGCGCGCCCCGGCCATCGCCCGGGTGAGGCCGAGGCCGCCGAGCACGACGAGCGCGACCATGTAGAAGGAGCCCGCCCCCGGTCCGAACACCCCGTCGTAGAAGCCGATCGCCGGAGCGAGCGTCGCGGCGAAGCCGCCGAGCGAGAGCCGCGCGGGACGCCGGGCCTCGCTGAGGGGTGGCGCGAAGGCGAAATAGAATGCCACCGCGATGAGGACGACCGGCAGGGCCTCGGCAAGGGCCGCGCGCGGCGCCCAAGGCAGGGCGAGCGCGCCGAGCGCTGCGCCTGAGGCCGCCGTGAGCGCGGCCGGCGCCATCGCCGCCTCGATCTTGCCGGCGCGCCAGAAGGAAAGCGTCGCCGAGCCGGAGCCGAAGGTTGAGGCGAGCTTGTTGGTCGCGACCGCCGCCACCGGATCGAGGCCGGCGAGCGCCAACGCCGGAAGCGTGAGGAGTCCGCCTCCGCCGGCGATCGCGTCGACGAATCCCGACGCGAAGCCGACGATTGCGAGCGTCGCCAGTACCAGCGGCGTCATGCGCGCCTGTCGAACGCGGCGGGCCGTCTCACGCTTGCGGGACGGCTTGCGTCGCGCCGCGGAAGGCGAAACACGCGGGACGCTTCTCGGCGAAGGCGGCGCGACCTTCAGCGAAGTCCGGCCCGAGCGCGGCCTGCTCGGCGAGCGCGCGGAACGCCGGCGTTTCGACGATCAGCCCGGCCGCGATGGCGTCGACCGCCCGCTTGCCGCCGCGGATCGAGGCCTGACTGAGCCCGGCGAGGCCGCGCGCGTAGCCGAGCACCGTGTCGAGCAGCGCCGTCTCGATCCGCCGATCGATCAGGCCGATCGCCAGCGCCTCGTCGGTCTCGATTCGCCGTCCGGTGAACAAGAGGTCCTTCGCCCGCGCCGATCCGACGAGTTCGACGAGGCGGCGGGTCTCGGCATGGCCGTAAACGAGGCCGAGCCTGGCCGGCGTGATCGCGAGATAGGCGTCCGCAGCGCAAAAGCGGAGGTCGCAGGCGATCGCCAGGGCGATTCCGCCGCCGACCACATTGCCCCGCAGGACCGCTATCGTCGGTCGGTCGATCTCCATCAGCGCCCTCAGGCCGTCCTGGATGGAGTCCCCGTAGTCGCGCGCGGCGGCGGCGTCCTTGTAGACCTCGTCGAACTCGGAAATGTCGGCGCCGGCGCTGAAGTGGCCGCCCGCGCCTTCCACCAGTACGACGAGCGCCTCGGGCTGCGCCTCGATCGCGGTTTTGATCGCAGGAAGGGCGCGCCACATGGCGCGCGAGATGGCGTTGCGCCGCTCCGGCCGGTTCAGGACGATCCGGGCGAGCGGCGGCTCGAAGCTCAGGGAAATGTCGGTCATGGGGCTCTTCGACAGCGGGGAACGTGGGCCGCGTCCTTTCTGGAGCATTTGCCGGGTTGGAGCAAACGACGCCGTATCGTAGCGTGGCGCCAAAAGGCGGCGCGAAGCAAGCGCGAGGGACTGAAGCGGCATGAAGAGCAAAGACAATTATCCGCGCGATATGGTCGGCTACGGCCGCACGCCGCCGTTCGCCGATTGGCCGAACCGCGCGCGCGTGGCCGTGCAGTTCGTCATTAACTACGAGGAAGGGGGCGAGAACAACATTTTGCACGGCGACGCGGCTTCGGAGGCCTTTTTGTCCGAGATCGTCGGTGCCGCGCCCTGGCCCGGCATGCGCCACATGAACATGGAGTCGATCTACGAATACGGCTCGCGCGCCGGCTTCTGGCGCCTGCAACGGATGTTCACCGAACGGTCGGTTCCCGTCACCGTCTACGCCGTCGCCACCGCGATGGCCCGCAATCCCGAGGCGGTCGCGGCGATGAACGAAGCCAAGTGGGAGATCGCGACCCATGGCCTCAAGTGGATCGACTATCGCGATGCGCCTGCCGAATTGGAAGCCCAGCACATCGCCGAGGCGATCCGCATCCACACCGAGGTCGCGGGCGAGCGTCCGTTCGGCTTCTACCAGGGGCGCTCGTCGGTGAACACGATCCGCCTCGGCATGGAGGAGGGCGGCTTCGTCTATTGCGCCGACGTCTATTCCGACGACCTGCCCTACTGGATCGAGGGCCCGCGCGGACCGCAGCTCTTGACGCCCTATACGCTCGATTCGAACGACATGCGCTTCGCCACGCCGCAGGGCTTCAATTGCGGCGACCAGTTCTACACGTATCTCAAGGACTCGTTCGACACCCTCTACGCCGAGGGCGACGTCGCGCCGAAGATGCTGTCGGTGGGCCTGCACTGCCGGCTCGTCGGCCGTCCGGGCCGGGCGGCGTCGCTCGCGCGGTTCCTCGACTACGTGCTCGCCCACGACAAGGCCTGGGTTCCGACCCGGCTCGACATCGCGCGCCACTGGATCAGAAAGCACGCCCCGCCGGGCGGCTGGAAGCCGACCGAGCTGACCCGGACGCTGTTCGTCGAGCGGTTCGGCGGCGTCTACGAGCACTCCCCCTGGATCGCGGCGGCGGCTCATGACGCGGGACTGCCCGCGGACGCCGACACAGGCGAGGGACTCGCCCGCGCGATGGCGGCGGCGGCCGCGAGAGGGACCGACAATGAGAAGCGCGCGCTGATCCTCGCCCACCCCGACCTCGCCGGGCGTCTCGCGCAGGCCAAAGTTTTGACCGCCGAATCGATAGGGGAACAGGCGAGCGCGGGGCTCGACCGGCTGAGCCCCGACGAACTCATGAAGTTCACCGAACTCAACGACGCCTATCGCGCGCGCTTCGCCTTCCCGTTCATCATGGCGGTCAAGGGGAAGAGCAAGGCCGAGATCCTCGCGGCGTTCGAGCAGCGGCTCAATAACGACGCCGACGCTGAGACCCGGACCGCGCTCGCCGAGATCGACCGCATCGCCGCGCTGCGCCTTCAGGATATTCTGCCGTGAACGGCGGTAAGCGCGTCATCCGCGGCCGCGTCCTCACGTTCACCGACGACCCGGCCGAGGCCGGCGCCTCGGCCCGCCGTACCTTCGAGGACGGGGCGGTCCTCGTCGAAGACGGGCGCATCGCGGCGGTCGGAGAGGCGCGCGACGTTCTCGTCCGCGCGCCCGAAGGCGCGGCCGTGGACGACCATTCGGACGCGATCGTCATGCCGGGGCTCATCGACGTCCACATCCACTATCCCCAGACCCAGGTGATCGCCTCGTACGGCGCGCAACTGCTCGACTGGCTGCACAACTACACCTTCGTCGAGGAGCAGCGATTCGCCGACCCTTCCCATTGCGAGCGCGTCGCCGAGTTCTTTCTCAATGAGCTCTTCCGCAACGGCACGACGACAGCGCTCGTCTATTGCACCGTCTATCCGCAGTCGGCGGAGGCGTTCTTCGCCGCCGCCGAGCGGGTCGACGCGCGCATGATCGCCGGCAAGGCGATGCTCGACCGCAACGCGCCGAAGGCGCTGCTCGACACCGTTCAGACAAGCTATGACGACAGCAAGGCGCTGATTGAAAAGTGGCGCGGCCGCGGACGGCTCGACTATGCGGTGACGCCGCGCTTCGCCATCACCTCGACTCCCGCCCAGCTCGACGCGGCGGGGGCCTTGATGAAGGAATTTCCCGGCGTCTACATGCAGTCGCACGTGGACGAGAACACCGACGAGATCGAGTTCGTCCGTCAGCTCTTTCCGGAGGCGAAGAACTATCTCGACGTCTACCGCCGGGCGGGCCTGCTCGGGCCGCGGTCGGTGTTCGGACACTGCATCCACATGACCGAGGACGAGGTCGGCGCGATGGCCGAAACCGGGTCGGTCGCCGCCTTCTGCCCCACCTCGAACCTGTTCCTCGGCTCCGGACTGTTCGACCGGTCGCGCCTCGCCGGCGCCGGCGTGCGAATCGGGCTCGCCACCGACGTCGGCGGCGGCACCAGCTACTCGATGCTTCGGACGGCCGCCGAGGGCTACAAGGTCCTGCAGCTCAATGGCCAGTCCTGGCCGGCCGCGGCGGCGCTCTACCAGATGACGCTCGGCAACGCGCGGGCGCTGGGTCTTGACCACGCAATCGGCTCGATCGAGGTCGGCAAGGACGCCGATCTCGTCGTGCTCGATTCGCGCGCGACGCCCGCCATGGCGCACCGGATGGAGACCGTGGAGGACCTCGACAAGGAGCTGTTCGTGCTCGTCACCCTCGGCGACGACCGCGCTGTCCGGCAGACTTACGTGGCCGGGGAGCCGCGAAAGGCGTGAACCTTCGCGAGGCGTTCGCCAGTGTCGCGCAGTCCTGGCGGCGACTCAGGTTTTTCAGCGGTTTGAGCGCACAAAACTGTCCCTTTTTCAACGCGGAGCCGACTGGGCTTGCGCGCCGGAGACGCCTCGACACTTCCTTCCTTTCGATTTCGCGGCGACGGTATTGGGCAACCTCGGTATAATTGTTATCAGAATCATATTGGCACAGATTTCCGAAAATATCAAAATTTTTGTTTGTGTGGCCGCTCGCCGCGCGTGATGAGCGCGGGGTCCGTAACGACTCCCTTGGGGGGCGGTAGTCTTCGAAACTACGACCCCATCCTCTGATGCGCCTTGAAGCGACGGCGGTGCGCTGCCTGTTTTGCCCGGTTGCCGCAAATCGCCATGCTGCACCAGCGCCGCGCATGCCCCCGCGTATGGTCGGCGAAAAGGAGCGTGCAGGCCGGCCCCTCGCAAGCCTTCACGTGCGAAAAGTCCTCCGTGCACACGAACTGAGCCACCGCCTCTGCGACGGGGAGCAAGAGCGCGTCAAGGTTGCGCCAGCGACGCTGGACCTCAAGTCGGAAGGGCCATTGACCCGCTGGAGGAACGGCGATGCGGCTGAAGGTTTCGTCGCGCTCGAGCACGCGGTTGAGCGGGGCCAGCTCAGCCAGAGTCTCGGCTGTCAGAGGGCGGCCTTTGTGCTGGCCGACGAAGCCCCTGAACCATTCCCGCAGGCTCCGCGCCTGGTCCGCAAGCTTGTCAAGCTCGCCCGGAAGCGCGCGCGCCCTCATGTCCCGAAGAACTTCGCCCGGGACCAGGTGGGCTTGCTCGAGCCAGCTCAGATAGCCTTCGCCATCATCAAGCCAATCGACGGGGGTATCGAGTGGCGTCGCGATTGAATTGAGGAAATCCAGGCCGGGCGCGCCGCCGACAAAGATCGCAGGCGGGCGGTGGTCCATCGTCCTGACTCTCTTCTGGGTGGTCGGGCCGCTCGCTGGCCCACCACCAATTCCGATAACCGGTCAAGCGCCGCTTGCCAAGTTATTCCCGCGGTGGATAACCTTCTTCTGGCCTGTCATCTGGTTACGTGTATCTGAGATTAAGCGAGCGGGAGACTACGCCGACCGATTTCCGATCACTTCCGCGATGGGACCTCTGTCGACGTTACCCGGGAGATCGTCATGGAAATGCATCAGGTTCGCTATTTCCTCGCGGTGGCCGAGGAGCTTAATTTTACCCGCGCAAGCGAGCAGTGCAATGTGACGCAACCGTCGCTGTCGCGCGCTATCAAGCTTCTCGAGGAGGAGCTTGGCGGGCTGCTGTTTCGCCGCGAGCGCGACTCGACACGCCTCACGGATCTTGGCCTCATGGCCCGTCCATACCTTCAATCGGTTTACGACCAGTCGAGGTTGGTCAAGCGCCTGTCTCGAGAGTTCGCGAAAAAATGGCCGCTCAAACTGGGGATCATGAGCACGATCTCGCCGGACGAGATCGTCGATCTCATCGCGAATATCCGCACCCGCCACCCCGAGGTCGAGCTGAAACTTTGCGATGCGAACGCGAAGGACCTGCGCGGGCGGCTTTTGGCTGGCGATCTCGAGGTCGCCATCTACGCCCTACCAGGCGAGGAGCCCGACGAGCGTATTCACTCGATTCCCCTGTTTCGCGAGCGGATGGTTCTCGCCGTTCACCGCGGCCACCGTCTCGTCAAAACGGGGGCGTTCCCCGTTCAGGCGATGAATGGCGAAACTTACATCCATCGCGTGAACTGCGAGTTCGCCGGTTACGCCGACGGGGTACTCCGCGAGAAAGGAGTCACCTGCAACCCCGTCTATTGGAGCGAGCGCGACGACTGGACCCTGGCTATGGTCGCAGCCGGGTTGGGGTTTGCGTTCATGCCGGCAAACGCGGTCAAACACCCCGGCGTGATTGGTCTGCCGGTCGTCCAGCCCGAGTTTTGGCGACAGGTAGGCCTGGTGAGCGTCAGAGGCCGTCGTTATTCGCCGGGTGTCGGCTCGCTTGTGCGCGAAGCGATGCGGAAGACCTGGTTTGGAAAGCGGCCGGAGCGGGTGATGGATTCCGCGGGCGCGCTGGTGGGCGATGGCGAGGCGGCTGCGTAGGCCGCTCGAACCGAATGTACGATGGGTTCCGTCACAAAAGGCAGGTGTCGCCCGCGTTGTCGCCGATGTGAGGATCATGGTCCTGGCGCCTTGGGTGGTAACGCCGCCCTCGCTGCAGCTCAAGCCCTCCCAGGCCGGTCAAGCGCCGGACAATCGCCCCTGGCGCGACGGCTGTGCTCTATAGACGGCGGCTATCGAATCGATCGCCAATCGGCATTTCACTTCGACAACCGTCCCTGCGCCTAATTGGTTGGCGCCCATCGCCACGAAGCCGCAGGAGACGACGTCAATGATTCAACGAGCGCCGCTGTTTCGCTCGCCGCGCCCGCACAACGGCGCTGGTCTCCGCGACGCTGCACGAGACTTCCTCCGCCGGTTCGCGACCCCGTTGGTGAAACACCGATAGGAGGCCGGCGTGCGCGCAGCGGTCGTCTTGTTGATTTCGACGGTCGTCGATTTTCGGCGAAAGGTGACGGCGGACGTCGAAGGCGTCATCCGATCGTCACTCCCCCGAGTTCGACGGGCGTTTTCGCACTCGGAAGCCAAAGAGGCCTTCTATCGCCACCGTCTGCCAGTCCGCATCACGCACTGGATCAACGCTCTCTGCATCGTTTTCCTGCTCGGAAGCGGACTGAACATATTCAATGCACATCCAAGACTGTATTGGGGAATGTACGGCGCGGACGCCGACAGGCCTTTCTTCTCCATCGGTTCTGAAGACGGTTCAGGCGGCACGCGTGGGTACGCCCAACTGGAGCATTGGCGCATTGACACCACCGGCGTCCTAGGCTGGTCGAAATCCGACGGTGAATACGATGCGCGCGCGTGGCCGGACTGGATCACCATCCCGAGTTTTTAGAGTCTGTCCGGGATCATGCGTAGCTGCGGCATAGCCTTCTGACCATGAGGCGGATGGAGGCCATCATCAGAAAGGCGCGGGCCT